>CAYYBP010000142.1:2571-5464 GCA_964470275.1 uncultured Anaerolinea sp.
AATCATTGAAACCCGTTAACTTACCCGGCCAGATCGCGAAAAACCTGATCGAGCGTGACCATAAGGTTGTCTCTCCTTCTTACCCCAGAGGGTATCCATTTGTGATGGACCATGGTAAAGGTGTGTTCGTCTGGGATGTGGATGGCAACAAATTTCTCGATTTCGCCGCAGGCATCGCGGTCAACTCCACCGGTCACAGCCATCCGGATGTGGTCAAAGCCATCCAGGAGCAGGCCGAGAAATTTATTCATATTTCCTCAGATTTTTATCACCCAAAATGGATCGAATTGGCTGAAGCCTTCAACCGGATCGCTCCATACAATGAGGATGCCGTTTCTTTCGTCACCAATTCTGGAACTGAGAGCGTTGAAGCCGCGCTTAAACTGGCACGCTACCATACCCGCCGTTCCCAATTCATCGGGTTTCTTGGCGGCTTCCACGGGCGTACCTATGGCGCCGTAACCCTCACCGCCAGCAAGCCGCATTACCACCGCGGATTCTTCCCACTATTGAACGGCGTCACTCACGTTCCCTACCCGAACCCCTACCACCCTGTGCTTCATATGCGCCCCGGCGAAGATGTGGGCGACGCTGTGATCCGCTACCTCGAGGATGAGATCTTCGGGCACATCATCCCTGCGGATGAAGTGGCCGGGATCCTCATTGAACCCATCCAGGGCGAAGGCGGGTACATCGTTCCCCCGTCCGGTTTCTTTCCAAAATTGCGGGATCTCTGCACCAGGAACGGCATTCTTCTCATCGCGGACGAGGTGCAGTGCGGCGCGGGTCGAACTGGCAAATGGTGGGCAATCGAGCAATTTGGCGTGGAGCCGGATATCATAACCACAGCCAAGGGCATCGCCTCCGGCGTGCCCCTCGGCGCGATGATCGCCCGAAAGAGCGTGATGACCTGGAAGAAGGGTACCCATGGCAACACATTCGGGGGCAACCCCTTAGCCTGCGCGGCCGCGCTGGAAACCATCCGGTTGATCGAATCCGGCTACATGCAAAACGCGGCCGTTGTTGGTGAATACTGCTTAAATCGGCTGTTGGATATTCAATCCAGGCACCCGTCCATTGGAGAAGTTAGGGGGATCGGTTTGATGATCGGGATCGAGTTTGTCGCTGACCGTGAAACCCGCCAGCCCGATGAAGCGCTGCGTGACCGGGTCGTGGATTTCGCCTTTGAGCGCGGTCTTCTCACACTTGGCTGCGGCAAGTCCGTGATACGCGTTTCACCTCCGTTGTGCATCAAACGGGATGAGATCGACCAGGGATTGGCCATTTTAGATGAAGCCATTACACTGGCTGAGAAATCTGGCTGAAAAAAATATGACCGCCCTGGATAGGATCGGACATGCTGCCTGATTTTCGCGTCCGTCAGCGGGATTACTTGCTCGAAATTTCACGAGCCCTCACCCAGGAACTCGACCTCGATAAATTGCTCGAGCGTATCCTTCAAATTTCGCTCGAGATGCTCGCTGGGCAGGCCGGGCTCATCGCGCTACGCGATCCAGCCCAGGGCTGGCAGATTCGTGTCTCCACCGGTCTGCCGCCGGCATTTCTCCGTTTTCTTGAACCGCAACTCATCCAGATCTCTGACCAGCAGGAACAAGACCGGGCGGAAATCGAGAATATCAACCGCATCCTGGGTAGCTTCACCCAGGCGATCAGTCTTGGCAGGCTCAGCAGCGTCGGTTTACCGTTGGTCACGCGTCATTCGGTGCTGGGAGTGATATTTGTTTTTCGCGAGTATGCCGCTTTTTCTCCCAACGACCGCACTTTGCTCGCCAGTTTTGCCGACCAGGCAGCCATCGCGGTGCAAAACGCCCAGCTTTACACCCAGGTACAAAATGACCGCCGCCGTGTGACCGGATTGCTGGATTCAGCCGCGGATGGCATCCTGATTCTCACAGCCGAACTCGCCATTGAACGCGCCAACCCATCCTTTGCCAGCATGGTGGGGCTGCCCGTCGAGGAGATCACCAATCGACCTCACGATGAAATCATCCGATGGGATAAACCGCCGCACGGCATGCCCCTGTCCGAAGCGATTTTCGATGGCTGGCCCCTCACCCCTCATGCTACCTTGTACGTCGAAGGCGACCTGGTGCGCAACGGAACCCCCAAACCGATCCCGGTGGGAATCACCTACGCGCCCCTGATATCTGACCACGGGAAACTGGTCAATATCATCACCACCATTCGCGACATCACCCGCTTCAGGCAGGCGGATGACCTGAAGACCACCTTCATTTCGGTTGTCAGTCATGAACTTAAGACACCGGTCGCCCTGATCAAGGGATATGTTGGGACCCTGCGCCGCGATGACGCCCGTTGGGATCGTGCAATTGTCGATGAGAGCCTTCAAATTATCGAAGAGGAAGCCGATCGGTTGAGCGGGTATATCGAAAACCTGCTTGACGTTTCACGCCTGCAGGCGAACGGTTTTTCTTTAAAACGCACGGATATACAATTGGCCGAGATCATTACGCGCGTGGCAAAACGCCTGCAAACACAAACAACAACTCACAATATTGTAGTGGAGATTCCTGAAACCCTGCCTATCATTCTCGCGGATGACAACCGCATCAACCAGGTATTATCCAACCTGGTATCGAACTCGATCAAATACGCCCCTGGCGGGGAGATCAAGATCACCGCGGTACAAAAGGGAAACAATATCATCACCTGCGTCAATGATGAGGGTCCGGGGATAGAGGCCAGCGATGCCCCCTTCATCTTCGACCGCTTCTACCGCTCGCCTGATGCCACGCGGCAAACCAAGGGCGCCGGCCTGGGTCTCTTCCTCGCCAGGGCAATCGTTGAGGCGCATGGCGGCCGGATTTGGATTGACGTGGAAAAACGCCACGGCGCGAGTATTTGTTTTTGC
>CAYYBP010000143.1:0-5445 GCA_964470275.1 uncultured Anaerolinea sp.
TCATCGAGACCCTGCCGATGGACGAGCTGACCCAGGCGGAGAGCGACGCGCTGATGTTCATGTACGAGGAAGAGCAAATGGCCCGCGACGTTTACACCTACCTGGCCGGGCTTTATACCCAGCCGATGTTCTCCAACATCGCCAGGGCTGAACAGACCCACATGGATTCGGTCAAAGGGCTGCTCGACCGCTACGACCTGGCGTTGCCTGTGCTGGCGCCGGCGGGGAAGTTCAACAACACCGACCTGCAGAAACTGTATGATGAGCTGACCGTGTCCGGCAGCCGGAGCCTGGCGGACGCGCTTATGGTCGGCGCCGCGATCGAGGAGATCGACATCCTTGACCTCAAGGAAAGAGTCGCGCAGACTGACCAGGAGGACATCCGTCAGGTGTTCGAGAGCCTGCTCTACGGGTCATACAACCACCTGAACGCCTTCTCCTCGGTGTATGCCCAGCAGACCGGCGTCGCATACACTCCGCAGTACATGACCGAAGCGGATTACGCTGAATATCAGCAGTACCTTGCGGATAACGGGCTGTTCAATGGGGCTGGCGGCCGCGGTCGCGGCAACGGTGGCGGCGGCAACGGTGGCGGAGGGGACGGCGGCAAACGCTGATCGCCTGCCTGTTCGATCAACACATCACGCTCCCTCGTCCTGCCGGCGGGGGAGCGTGTATACTTAAAGTTGCTGCTACTAACGGCGGTCATGTACAATCACTCAATTTCATCCCTGGAGGACGACCAATGACAACCACCCCCATCCATGTGCTCGGTATAAGCGGCAGCCTGCGCGACGGGTCATACAATACTGCATTACTGCGTACCGCGGCAGAATTGCTGCCGGAAGGCATGGTGCTGGAGATCACGGACTTGGAAGGCATACCCATGTTTGACCCGGACAACGAACACCCCATGCCCGGTAGTGTGCAGCGTTTGCGTGAGCGAATTTCCGCAGCGGACGCGGTGCTGATCGCCACGCCGGAATACAACAGCTCGCTCAGCGGTGCGATGAAGAACGCGCTGGACTGGGCATCCCGTTCTCCAAATGCGCCCTTTGCCGGAAAGCCGGTGGCATTGGTCGGCGCCAGCACCGGCATGCTTGGCACTGCGCGGGCTCAGTTGCAGGCGCGCCAGGTGCTCACCCACATCGGCGCACTCGTGCTGCCCAAACCCGAAGTGTTGATCCCGCGCGCCGCGGAGGCGTTCGATGCCGATGGCAGCCTGGCTAGCGAGACCTCGCGCAAGTTCCTGCGCCAGCTTCTGGAAGCGCTGACCGATTGGACGCGCTGCCACACCCAGGTCAGGGTTTAAGCGAATAACAGTACACCTAACCGCTGGTCAGGTTCCCGGCGGGCGACGTCTTGTTAAGCCCCCCTTGGGGTTTTGTTCGTTGCTGCAGTGGATTATTTGACCTTTTTGTGGCAAGCCGGCAAGATCATCGCTCCGTTTTCAGCCCTCACTGCGCGCGTTCTGCTTCCTTCGGCAGTTTGAACTTGAGCCACACCGGGATGATGGTGAGCAGCGAGACCACCGCCGTCACCGCGAAGGGGAATTGAGGTGAAATATTCTTCCACAGCAGGCTGCCGATGAACGGCGCGGGCAGTGAAATGAGCCCCAGGCTGCTCGAGAATAAACCGAAGGCGGTGCCGCGCAGGTGAGCCGGCACAACCTTGCTGATCAGCGACTGGTAGGCGGGGGCGATGAGGCCGATGCCCGTTCCGGCGACCGCGAAACCGGTGAAGTAGATCCAAACCGGGCTGCCCGGCGGCACCAGGGCGATGGCGCCAATCGAAAGAAAATGCAGGAAGAAGCCGGTGGCGATGCCGATACGCTCGCCCTTCTTATCCGCCAGCCATCCGCCGGGGACCATGAACGCCATCATGAACAGCCCGAACACGCCATTCAGCAGCCCGATGGTCTGAATGGACAGCCCGCCAACCTGCTCCATGAACAGGCCCAAAAAATTCAGCGACATGGCGTATGAAATATCGCGCACACCGTCGGTGATGAGGATCCATGTGATCACCCCGCCGGCGAAAAGCAGCCCGAACATGGCGCCCAGGTTCTTCTTGAGCCCGGTGAAGGTGAGCGATGTGCGTTCGTAAGCCACTGTGTCGTGCTTGCCGCTGCGCGCCATGGCAATGCGGATGACCATGGCGATGATATACAACACCGCCGACGCTCCCAGCATCGCCTTGTAGCCATAATTTTCCACGATCCAGCCGCCCGCCGGGGGGCCGATGACGCCGACCACGCCGTAGAGCATCTGCGAAACGCCGAACACGCGCGCGCGGTTATCAGGGTCGGATTTCTCGGCGATGAAGGCGTCGAAGCTGGGTCCAACCAGGGCGCCCGCTCCCGCGCCAACCGCGCTCGCCAGCAGCACCCAGCCCCAGCTGGTGGAGCCGTACAGGATCAACGCGCCGACCGTGCCGAAGATGCTGCCGATGGCGATGGCGCGCAGACGGCCGAGTGAATCGGAGACCCACCCGCCCAGGATCTGCAGGATGAGCGGCACCACCTGCGACAGGGTGTAGAACAACCCGATCTGGGTGACGGTGGCGCCGAGGTTTTCGAGGTACAGCGAGAGCAGCGGTCCGTACATGTTGCCGCCCAGGTTCGCCAGGATCATGGCGATCATGAACGTGATCAACACGGGGCTGAGCAGGGGGCTTTTGCGGGGGGAAGTTACGTGGGACGCGGTCATTCGAGTAAAAGTGTATTATCGGCTATTAGTGGGGGAATCGGGTTTGATCGCCAGCACCTGGATGATCGCCAGCAGCTTGGTCGAGGGGTCGTCATCCTCCTCGTGGCGCAGGAGGGAGCGCGCGATTTCGAACTGCAGTCCAGCCAGCTCGGCCCGCGCGTCAGCCAGGCTCAGCACCAGGTCGCGCGTACGCGGTCCGCCGGTTGCAAGCCGCAGCTGTCCCGGGCGGAAGATCTCCAGGATGTACGCCCCGCCGGGTTTGAGTCCTTCCACGACGCGGCGGTGGAGCGGCAGACGCTCAGGTCGCGGCATGTGGCAGAAGAAGTTCATGATCACGTCCCACGCGCCGCGCTGGATGACATAATCGTTGAGGTCGGCGGTCACCGTGGTGAGCGGCACGCCGCGTTCAGCCGCCAGCCGCTGAGCCTTGGCGAGCCCCACGGCGGATTGGTCGACGGCGGTGACCTCGAAGCCCAGTGAGGCCATGTACACAGCGTTGCGCCCCTCGCCCTCGCCAAGCGAAAGCAGGCGACCGGGCTTTAACCCCGCCGCGCAATTAATGAGGAAGCGGTTGGGGTTCGTGCCGAAGCGGTATTCATCGGTGGCGTAGCGTTCGTCCCACATGGCGAGGAAATTATAAGCCAGTTTGAGCGTGGATGGGTTACCTGTGGGGGTAAAAAATCCCACTTCAGACACATACGCCGGTGAGGGAAGGGGGGTATGCTCAAAATGCCCCCACAATGGGGACTTTGGCGTGAGGAGAGAAAAAGATGCAGATCGTGACAGATAGCGGAACAGATGTTAACTTCACCGCGGAGGAAATGGCAGCGCTCAATGTGCACGTGGTGCCGCTCAGCGTATCGCTTGAAGGCAAGTCTTACCGTGAGGGGGTCGATATCCAGCCGGACGAGTTTTACCACCTGCTGGACGAATCGCATGCGCTGCCGGTGACGTCTCAGCCCCCGGCTGGGGAATTCGCCGCCCTTTACCGCCAGTTGGCGCTGAAGGACCCGGATATCCTTTCCATTCACATTTCATCGGGGCTCAGCGGCACCTCTGATTCGGCGCGAGCCGGAGCGGAGATGGTGCCCGAAGCCCATGTGAAAGTGATCGATACCAAAACACTATCGGTGCCTTCAGGCTGGCAGGTCGAAGCCGCGGCGCGCGCCGCGAAAGCCGGCTGGGGCATGGGGCAGGTGATCGATCTGGTCAACCGCATTGGCGCCGCCACCGACGTGCTCTACACGCTCAAGGAATTGAAATATCTCATCCATGGCGGGCGCATCAGCCACATGAAAGGTCTGATTGCCTCAGTGCTCAATATCAAGCCCATCATCGGCGTGGAAAAGGCGCGCGGCACCTATGTGAACCTGGGGCAGGCGCGCTCATTCTCAAACGCGGTCAAGTCTGCTGGCGAATACATCAACCGCCATGTGACAGGCGGGGTGAAGCTGCGCGCGCAGGTGGTGCATGCCGACAATCCTGAAGGCGCCCAGCAGCTGGTGGAAGAGGTCAGCCGGCGCTTTGATGTCGCCTGGGTTCCGGTGCGTCAGCTTTCGCTGGTGCTTGGGGCCCACGTCGGACGGAGCATGATCGGTGTGTGTTACGCCCCGGTGGGAGTTTTCCCGGCCATCGCTTAAGATATCAGCATAATAAAACTGGCGGTATAGCCGCCAGTTTTTCAATTTAAAACCAGTCCTACTCGTATTTGAACCGCAGCACACCGATCACGAAAAATACCAGCGCGAAGCCCAGCAGCACGCCGGATTCCAGCAGCACACCCTGCACCCCCTGGCCGCGTGTGAGAATGTCGAGCATGCCCTGCATCGACCAGTAAGTGGGCAGCACCTGCGCCGCGCTTCGGATCACCTGCGGGAAAAGCTCGATCGGGTACCAGCACCCGCCCATCATTGCCATCACCATGCCGATCATAATGCTCAACCCGTTGCCCTGGGCTTCGGTCTTGACGAAAGTGCCGAGCATCGTGCCGAGCGCGCCGGCGGCGAGCGCCGAAGCGATGACAACTAGCGCGGTTGCGCCGGGAGCGCGCCCCCAATTCAGCTTGAGCACCAGCGCGCCGAAGCCGATCAGCAGAGCCATTTGCACCACGGCGGTGAGCACCTGCCCCAGCACCGTGCCGCCGATGTAGGTGGCCTTGCTGGTGGGCGTCACCAGCACGCGCCGCAGCGTGCCGCCCTGGCGCTCCATCGCGAACATGGCGGAAAGACCGATGAGCGGGATGAACACCCAGGTGATCATTTGCCCGGCGGCGCTGTTGGCGTTGGGGTCATAGTCGATCGTGTCCTCGGTGCTGGCGCTCACCTCCACCACGCGCTGTGGGGCGGCTTGCATTTCCGCACGGGCGGCGGCGAGCGCCTGGTCAAAATACGCCTGGCGGTCCGACGCTGAAGCGAACGGGCGGATGGCATCCGCGCGGGCGGTGCTGCTGGCGGCGATATCCACCGCGCTGCTCGTGCGGGTGAGGGCGGTGTTCACCCCTTGCTGGATGGCGAAGGCGCGCACGTTGTTGGGCTGCTGGCGCAGCTCCACCTGGCTGGCGCCGGCCTGCAGGCTTTCGAGGGTGAAATCCGGCGGGATGATAAGCACCGCGGTTACCTGGCGCTCCTCAAACTCGGCCAGGGCGTCTTCGTAGTTCATCAAGATCGGGCGTACGGCGGTCGAATTTTCAAGCTCCTGCACCAGCATCGCAGCGAATGATCTGTCCAGGCATATTTCT
>CAYYBP010000144.1:0-5428 GCA_964470275.1 uncultured Anaerolinea sp.
CCTTGCGGTCAACACCCAGGATCTTGTAATAATCCTTATACTCCATGGTTTAATTGTATGCTTTCTGAATTAGAAAAGTCAATAGCAGGCGGATGGTCTCTTATAAAACACTAATAATCCCGGTTGGTCCGTTTTTTCAGATCCATTGTGAGCGAATCAATGAAATCCATCACCAGCGAGACCGCCTCGTCTAGCCCCTGATAAGATCCGATCTCCAGCCCCGGGCTGGTATTGCCGGTGATGATCTTGGATACCTTCCTGCCGGATTGATAGCAGCAAAAGACCGGTTTTCCGATGCCCAGAGCGTACGCGATCTCGTAGCCCACCCCATGCGATGGCGAGGTCACTTCTGCCACCACCGCGTCACATTCCATGATCCACGCCATATCACGCTCGAAGATCTCCACCGGGTCGACCACGTCCTCCAGGTCCATCACCTCAGGGGAAGAGAGATGCGCGGTGGGCACCTCGTGACCCGCTTCGATCAGCCTGTTCACGATCGCCTGGTAAACCCCCTCCTCGCTGCGTCCGCCGGTGATCGAACAGGAAAAGTAGATCTTCATAATAAGCTCCTATAATCTAATTATGGCACATTGTTTGCAACATAGAGCACGCAGGGTATGCGTATCCATTCCCGCCGCCGCGCTGGAATGAAATGAGCAAACTGGTAGTATTATACAGTGTCCGACACCTGTGAATGGAACGCGTGCCTGTACCTTGATCAAGGAGAGAAAAATGAACAGGAAATTGTTCTTCTTAATAACCATCGTCATCCTTTCCGCCCTGTTGTTATCCGCGTGTGAACGCCCGGCAACGAAATCGCCTGTGGATACGAAAACAGAGGGCGACGAAATCCCCTTCCCGGCTTCCACACAATCCGAAATCATCGCGGATATCCTGGCCGGCACACAGACCGCCCAGGCGTTAACCCCCGTGGCGGCAACCCAGCCCCCAGAGCAGCAGGCGACCGCCGCCGCGCCGACCGAAAGCGCGCCAGCAGTGAACACGCCTCAGCCCACCGCTGTTCCGCCCACCCCCGCCCCGCCGGAAGAGGAAGAGCCGGACACCTGGGAGCCCACCCCGGGACGACCGTCCACCTACGTGGTCAAGCCGGATGAATTTCCCTTCTGCATCGCCCGCCGCTTCAACGTCAGCCCGGCGGACCTGTTGAGCATCAACGGCCTGAGCATGGACTCATATATTGTGCCCGGGTTCGTCCTGACCATCCCGCAGAGCGGTGAGTTCGGCGAAGGGCGCGCCCGCCAGGCGCACCCGACTGATTACACCGTGCAGGCGGGCGACACGATCGGCAAGATCGCCTGTTACTTCGGAGACGTCGACCCCAACGGCATCTACGCCATCAACGGTCTTAGCGAAGGCGCCCAGCTCCAACCCGGCCAGGTGCTGCACATTCCGTAACTCCTGTTCTATCACACGATTCAGGGCTTCCCACTTATTGAGAAGCCCTGATTTATTATTTGTGTCATAATTGGATGAATTCACTCTTACATGTGAGGACGGAAACCCTTACCAATCAAGAGGCACCTGGAATGAATTATCACATCAACCACGAATCGATCGAGTATCAGACCCCGCTTTTCACGGTAAAACGCGTCAACCTTTCGCTTCCTGACGGGAAAACGCGTGATTACGACCTGATCGATATCCAAAACGCCGTCACCATTCTGCCGCTTGATAATGAAGGAAATATCCACATGGTTCGGCAGTATCGCATTGGCGCCAGGGCGCAAATGCTGGAATTGCCCGCGGGAAAGATCGAGGGAAGCGATGACCCGCTGGAGACCGCCCAACGCGAACTGCGCGAAGAAACCGGCATGGCCGCGCGTGAATGGATCTCGCTTGGCAACTTCTACATGACGCCGGGTTACGCCACGGAATTCATGTATTGCTTCCTCGCCCGCGACCTCTACCCAAGCCCCCTTGACCCGGACGCGGATGAGTTCCTCAACCTTGAAAAGGTCCCTCTCGAGCAGTTCAAACGTATGCTGGTTGACGGCCTCATCCCGGATAGCAAGACCCTGGCGGTGTACGCCCTGGCGCAGTCTTACCTGCCAGGAAAGTGATTTTTAGCACCTGTTCGCGGTTTTCCCCGCGGGCACCCGTGTTTCCCCCATTTTTTAGATTATAATCTCAACGATATCCAAAGCTAGCAAGGGTCGTACTGACCTTTTACCTCAGTTCGTGGAGAAGAAAATGAAACGAGAATTGATCACCATCGATGCCAACGAAGCAGTAGCCAATGTCGCTTACCGCCTGGCAGAGGTCATCGCCATCTATCCCATCACCCCATCCTCCAGCATGGGCGAGCACGCCGACGCCTGGATGGCGCAGGGCGTGCGCAACCTGTGGGGCACGGTTCCCTCCGTTATCGAAATGCAATCTGAGGGCGGCGCTGCCGGCGCGGTTCACGGAGCGCTGCAGGCAGGCGCACTCAGCACCACCTTCACCGCCTCGCAGGGCTTGCTGCTGATGATCCCCAACATGTACAAGATCGCCGGAGAATTATCCCCGACTGTCTTTCATGTAGCCGCCCGCACAATCGCCACCCACGCCCTGTCGATTTACGGCGACCATTCCGATGTGATGGCTGCCCGCCAGACAGGTTTCGCGCTGCTGGCATCTGACGCGGTGCAAACCGCCCAGGACCAGGCGCTGATCGCCAACGCCGCCACCCTTAAAGCGCGTGTGCCTTTCGTGCACTTCTTCGACGGCTTCCGCACCTCCGCCGAAGTCAACAAGATCGAGCGGTTGTGCGAGGATGACCTGCGCGCGATGATCGACCAGGATGCCATTGCTGAGATCCGCAAACGCGCTCTGTCGCCCGAGCACCCGGTCATCCGCGGCACCGCCCAGAACCCGGATGTCTTCTTCCAGGGACGCGAAGCGGCCAACAAGTTCTATCTTAAGGTTCCCGCCATTGTGCAGGAGGAAATGGACCGCTTCGCCAAACTCACAGGCAGAAGCTATCATCTCTTCGATTACGTTGGCGCTCCTGACGCCACCGAGATCATCGTCGTCATGGGTTCAGCCGCTGAGACCACCGAAGAAACGGTCAAATACCTGAACGCGCAGGGGAAAAAGGTCGGCGTGATCAACGTCAGGCTTTATCGCCCGTTCGCGATCGAAAACTTCGTCGCGGCCATCCCTGCCAGTGCGAAGACCATCGCCGTGCTCGACCGCACCAAGGAACCCGGCGCCATCGGAGAACCGCTTTACCAGGATGTGGTTACTGCAATTAACGAAGTGCTTTCAGCGGGTAAAGCCCCATTCACGGTGGCACCGCGCATTATCGGCGGGCGCTACGGGTTATCCTCCAAGGAATTCACCCCCGCCATGGTGAAGGGTATTTATGATGAGATGACCAAGGCTGAGCCGAAGAACCATTTCACCATCGGCATCAATGACGATGTCACCAATACCAGCCTGGCGTATGACCCCGCGTTTTCCATCGCTGATCCCAAGACCATCCGCTGCGTATTCTTCGGGCTTGGCTCCGATGGCACGGTCGGCGCGAACAAGAACTCCATCAAGATCATCGGTGAAGATACCCCCAATGACGCCCAGGGCTTTTTCTACTACGACTCAAAGAAGTCCGGTTCAGTGACCATTTCGCACCTGCGCTTTGGACCCAACACCATCCGCGCGCCGTACCTGATCGAGCTGAACGATGCCCAATTCGTCGCCTGCCACCAGTTCTCATTCCTCGAGTGGCTGGACGTGCTCAAGTTCGCCGCTCCCGGCGCGGTTTTCCTGCTCAACAGCGTTTACGATAAAGACGAGGTGTGGGATAAACTACCGGTCGAAGTTCAGCAGGATATTATCAGCAAGAAGCTGAAGTTCTACATGATCAACGCCAACGAGGTAGCCGCCAAGACCGGTATGGGGGGCAGGGTCAACACCATCATGCAGACCGCCTTCTTTGCCATCAGCGGTGTTCTGCCTAAGGCCGAAGCGATCGAACAGATCAAGAAATCCATCAAGAAGACCTACGGCAAACGCGGTGAAGCGGTCGTCAAACAGAATTTTGACGCGGTCGACCAGACACTTGCCAATCTATTCGAGATCGCGGTGCCCGAAAAAGCCACCAGCAAGTATTCCCGCCGCCCGCCGGTGCCTGTGGAAGCCCCCGATTTTGTGGTCGACGTGCTGGGTCCGATCATCGCCTTCAAGGGCGAAGACCTGCCCGTCAGCGCCTTCCCGGTGGATGGCACTTACCCGACCGCTACCACGCGCTGGGAGAAACGCAACATCGCCCGCGAAATTCCTGTCTGGGAGCCGGATCTCTGTATCCAGTGCGCCAAGTGCGCCTTTGTCTGCCCGCACGCCGTTATTCGCGAAAAAGTGTATGATCCCAAATACCTGGATGACGCCCCGCCGACGTTCAAGTCGATCGATGCGAAATTCAAGGAACTGCCCGGGATGAAATTCACCATCCAGGTAGCCCCCGAGGATTGCACCGGCTGCAGCCTGTGCGTTGAAGCCTGCCCGGCGCGCGATAAGGCTAACCCTCTGCGCAAAGCCATCAATATGACTCCCCAGCTTCCCCTGCGCGAAACAGAAGCCAAAAACTGGGATCACTTCCTTTCGATCCCGGCGCCAGACCCCGACCTCTTCCAGCCAACCTCGGTCAAGAATTCACAGCTGATCGAGCCGCTGTTCGAATTCTCGGGCGCGTGCGCGGGTTGTGGTGAAACTCCTTACATTAAATTGGTAACCCAGCTCTTCGGCGACCACGCGTTAGTCGCCAATGCCACCGGCTGCTCCTCGATCTATGGCGGCAACCTGCCCACCACCCCGTGGGCGGTCAACAACCAGGGTCGCGGCCCCGCCTGGGCGAACTCTCTCTTTGAAGACAACGCTGAATTTGGTCTCGGCATGCGCCTCACCCTCGACAAGCAAAACGAATTCGCGCGTGAGTTGCTGGGGCGCCTGGCTGGCGAGCTGGGCGATACCCTGGTGGGTGATCTGCTCAACGCCGACCAATCTTCCGGCACAGGCATCCGCGAGCAGCGCAATCGCGTGGATGTGTTGAAGGAAAAACTGGTCAAGAGCAAGCACGCTGACGCCCGCCTGTTATTGGGCGTGGCAGACGCGCTGGTGAAAAAGAGCGTTTGGATCATCGGTGGTGACGGTTGGGCGTATGACATCGGTTATGGTGGTCTCGACCATGTCCTTTCCTCCGGCCGCAATGTCAACGTGTTGGTGCTCGACACCGAAGTCTATTCCAATACCGGTGGTCAATCATCCAAAGCGACACCGCTGGCCGCCGTCGCCAAGTTCTCAGCCCGCGGCAAGGGACTGGGCAAGAAGGACCTGGGGTTGATGGCCATGTCTTACGGCTATGTCTTTGTAGCCAATGTGGCCATGGGAGCCAACGACAACCAGACCCTCAAGGCCTTCCTTGAAG
>CAYYBP010000145.1:0-3023 GCA_964470275.1 uncultured Anaerolinea sp.
CAGCCTGCACGCCCGAGAGCGAGAAGCCGGCCAGCGCGCCAATGACATAGAAAATCGTCTTGGTTTTAAAGATGAAAAGCATGGCGACCACCACGATGAGCATCAGCAGGGAGTAGATGATGGCCTGCTTGCTGCTCTGGCGGTTGGAGATACGCCCGAAGAGGAACGCTCCGCCGGCTCCGGCGACCTGCAGGATGATGATGAGAATGATGAGCTCGGAGGTTTTAAAGCCGTAGAGGATGCCGGCGATGATGGCGGCGTTGTCCATCAGCATCATGATGCCGTCGTTATAAATGAGGAAGGAGATAGTGTACTTTATGAATTCCTTGTAGCGCTTGATGTCGCGGAAGGTGGTGCCCAGTTTCTTGAAGGCGTGGGAGATGGTCGATTCACCAGCCGGCAGCTGCTCGGGCTCATTCAATTGCCGGACGCGCAGGAACATGGGAATTGACGACACGGCGAAGAAGACGGCGGTAATAAGGAAGGATATGCGCACCATCAGGGTGTTGCCGGGGAAGAGCTGGATGGGGATGAGCACCAGGATCAGGCAGGCGATACCGCCGAGCATGCCCAGCGCCCAGCCCTTGCCGGAAACGTTGCCGATGGTTTCGGGGGTCGAGACGTCGACCAGCAGGGAATCGTAGAACACCTGCGAGGCGCGGTAGCCAATCTCGGCCAGGATGAAGAAGACGATGCCAATGAACACGTCACCCGCCTGGACGAAAAAGAGCAGGGCGGTGAAAACGACTGCCATGGCTGTGAAAATGAACAGCAGCTTCTTCTTGGAGCGGGAGAAATCCGCGATGGTGCCAAGCACTGGGGAGAGCACAGCCACGATGACGGCCGCGATGCCCACCGCCAGGTTCCACAGCGACGGTCCTTTGATGTGGTCGGCGACCACGCTGGAGAAATACACTGAATACACCGCCAGCAGCACCACCGCGGCGTAGGCGGAATTACCGAAATCATAAAAATACCAGGCGTGACGCGCTTTCTTGTCTGTTCTTGGATCGATCGTTGTCTCTGCCATTATTCACTTCCTGAGGTGAGATAGGTGAGGGAATGCCCCGCAAGCGAGATTAGTCTCTACCAATTTAATAACCCGCGAGTTGCATTTTGGTTGCACACGCACGATTATACCCGGGTATTCCCTATTGGCGCGCTCTTCGATACAATACATGGAATACGATGAAAACATCGGTGATTTCGACTGAAGCGTTTGGCACGGGCGTCGGGGTGCTGCTGGGGCAGGGGCTGCCGCCTGTGCTGGGCTACCCCGTGGCGCGCCTGATCGCGCACGCCGTGGGGCTTTTCCCCAGGGGCGCAGCCTTCTGCGCGCTGCGCCTGAACCAGTGGATCGTGAGCGGCAAACAGCTGACCGGCAAGTCGCTGGATAAGGCGGTGCGGCAGGTGTTCCTCAACCAGGCGACCGCCCTGTATGATTTTTACCACGCGCTCGACCGCCCGCGCCAGGCAGAGAAACAGGTGAGCTTCACCCCGGCGTTCAGCCGGCTTGTGGAGGAATGCAAACGCGGCGGGCAGCCGACCATCCTGCTGACCACGCACCTCTCGGGATTCAACCTGGGGGGCTTGCGGATGGCGCAGCAGGGGCTGAAGTTCCTGACGCTGGCGGTCCCCAACCCCACCCGCGGGTACACCTGGCAAAACGAGCTACGCAACCGGCGCGGCCTGGAAGTTGTGCCGTTCACGGTGGAGGCGCTGGGGCTGGCGCGCGAGAGGTTGAAAGCCGGCGGGACTGTGCTGACCGGCATCGACCGCCCGATGGCCAACCCCACCTACACGCCGCGCTTTTTTGGTCATCCTTCGGCGCTACCGGTGGCGTATATCCGCCTGGCGCTCAAGAGCGCCGCGCGCGTGTTCGTGGTGGGCTTCACCACGCGCGAGGACCACACCTACGAGATCGATGCATCCGAGCAGGTGATGATGGAGCCCGGCGGCGCGGACGAACTGGTGCGCAACGCCGAGGCGGTGCTGCGGCGCGCGGAGGAATTTATCCGGCGCGATCCGCGCCAGTGGATGATGTTCTTCCCGGTGTGGCCGGGGGAGCTGGGCAGCCTGGCCGGTGCGGTCAGCGGGGGCGCGAGTTGCGCGTAGTTAAATTCACATTCATGCTGGTGCTGCTGGCGCTGGTGACGGCGGGCTGCGCGCTATTACCCGCCACCCAGCCCGCCGCGCGTACACCCACCGGTGCCCCAACCGCCGCGGCGACGCTGACTCGAACGCCCGTACCCACATTTACACCCGCGCCCACGCTCACGCCTTCGCCAACTTCCTGCAGCCGCTCCACGCCGGGGCAGGTGACGCGCGAGACCTTTGACTCGGCGCTGCTGGGGTTTGACTACACCGTCAGCATCTACACCCCGCCGTGCTACGGGCTGGAGGAGGAGCGGGAGTACCCGGTGCTGTACCTGCTGCACGGGCAGAGCATGGACGACACCTTCTGGCTGAGCCTGGGCGCGGCGGAGACCGCCGACCGCCTGATCGCGGGCGGGGCGCCGCCCTTCCTGATGGTGATGCCGCGCGAGTTCTACAACTACGAGGCGGTGCCGGGCTCGCTGTTCGGCGATTCGGTCGTCCAGGAGCTCATCCCGTGGGTCGAGGAGAATTACAGCGTCTGCGCGCGGCGCGATTGCCGCGCCATCGGCGGGGTCTCACGCGGGGGCGGCTGGGCGGTTCGGCTGGGGCTGCGCAACTTTGACATATTCGGCGCGATCGGGGCGCACTCGATGAGCCTGATGCCCGGCGACTGGTGGCAGGTGCGCGAGCTGCGCAGGGTGCACGAGCCCGCCGACTTCCCGCGTATCTACATGGACCGCGGCGAGGATGATTACCTGTATAAAGATATCGACTTCTTCGAGAAGACGCTCAGAGATTACGAAGTGCCGCACGAGTTCCATTTGCGGGAGGGCGCGCACAGCACGGAGTACTGGCAGGCGCATGTCGAGGAATACCTGACCTGGTACGCCGAGGGGTGGGAGTGACACGCCCGGAGACCCTCCCTA
>CAYYBP010000145.1:3033-5374 GCA_964470275.1 uncultured Anaerolinea sp.
ACAAAACACAGATCCGTCCGCGGGACGTGGGCAATTCCCTTCTGGTGACCTGCGCCTTCGTGCTGGTGGTGTGGCTGGTGTTTCTGCTGCTCACCCGTTCAAGCAGCCGTGCTGGCGTGCAATCCGCGCTGTTCTTCGTCTTCTTTTTCTCCTACGGGCACGTGTATAACATGCTCGAAGGTCAGAAGCTTTTGGGGGTCGAGATTGGTTTTGTAAAGCTCCTGGTGGTGTACGCCGTGCTTTACCTGGCGGCGGCGATCCTGCTCTGGCGCAGGACCAGCCCCGTTCCCGGGACCGTCTCCATGCTGAACGCGTTCACCCTGGCGCTGTGCCTGCTCCTGCTGCTGCAGGTGGGTGTCTTTCAATTGAAAAAGGGCGCCAAACCCGCCGCTGCGCTCAGTGTGCCGGCTGACCAGGCGCCGGCAGCCGGCGCGGAATTGCCCGACATTTACTACATCATCCTCGATGCCTATTCACGCCAGGACTTGCTGGCGGACGAGATGAATTTCGATAATTCCGCCTTCATCGCCGCGCTGAGGGAGAGGGGCTTCTACGTGGCGGATTGCGCCAACTCGAACTACGACGATACAGTCAGTTCGGTCACTTCTTCATTAAATTATGCCTACCTGCAGAACCCGGATGGCAAAAACGCGGCGCTGAGCCTGTTCAACAACCGGGTGAGAAACGACCTCGCGCAGCTGGGTTACCAGTTCGTCGCCACCAAGGGATATTCCTCCTTTAACGATATCGATGATGCCGACATATACCTGAACTATCTGACGGATTCCGGGTTTAAAGACACCGTCGCGCGGTCGCAATTCGCTGCCATGTTCGCCGAAACGACACTGCTGCGGGCGCTCTTTGAGCACTATTATATGAACCCGGTGAAAAACGATTTCCTGCCGTACTGGTTCTTTACCGGGCGCGTTGAAGACAGCGTGCTGGGCTACGCCAGCTTATGGTACAACCAGACGGTGTACGTCTTTGATCAGCTGGAGGAACTGCCGGGCAGGGCCGGGAACTACTTCGTGTACGCGCACATCAACGCGCCGCATGGACCTTACGTCTTCGACCGCGAAGGGAATTTCCGCTATACCAATAACCCCGAAGACAACCTGCCGTACTACACCGACACGGTGGTCTATCTGAACAAACGCGTGCTCGAACTGGTGGACGTGCTCATAAGCGAATCCGCGCCTCCGCCGGTTATCATCCTGCAGGGGGACCACGGCGCGCACGTGCTCACCAGCGGGGCGGACAAGCACAAGATCCTGAGCGCCTACCTGCTGCCCGCGGACGCCGAAGCGGACCTGTACCCCGCCATCACGCCGGTCAATACCTTCCGCGTCGTCCTGCGCCACCTGTTCGGCGCGGAGCTGGAACTGCTGCCGGACATGGTGTACCTGCGCAACGGGGAGGAACTCACACCGGTCGAGTCGGCGTGCGAAATCAACTGATGAATCCAAAAAGGCTGCCCGGGTTGGGGGCAGCCTATAGATCATTATCCCTGTGTTACGGCAGTATTGAGAAACCAAAGATGCGGTCGATGAAAGTCGCCATCTCCGCTCGGTTGGCGCCGCGCTCCGGGCAGTACAACAACTTACCATGGGGAGCGGTGCCGCAGCCGGTGGTGTAGCCCTCATTGTAAAAGGTCTCGATCCAGGGTTCCATCCAGGCCTTGCCCGGCACCGGCACATCGATAAATGGATTGCTCGGATCATCCACCGGGGTGATACCCTTGGCGCGCAGCATGAACACCGCCATCTCCGCCCGGGTCACGCCCCGTTCCGGGCAGAACAGCAGCTGGGTGCCGGAAACTCCGCAGCCGGTGGTGACCCCCAGCGCGTAGAACTGCTCGATCCAGGGTTCCATCCAGTCCTTGCCGGCCGCCGGAACATCAGCAAAGGGGTCGGGATCCACGTCTTTCGGCTCGTAGGGTGTTGGGTCGTCGGCGTGCATGGAGCGCAGCAGGAAGACCGCCATTTCTGCCCTAGTCACACCTCGGTCGGGGCAGTAGCGCATGGGATTGACGGCACAGCCGGTGGTGATGCCTTTGGCAAAGAAACCTTCAACGTAGCGCCACAGGGGGTGAGTGCCGTTGACGTCCTGGAAAGTTGTGGCGTGAAGTTTCAACGCACCGCCTGTCTCAGTTGAGCCTTTTTGCGCGACACCGATGTAATAAACCACATCCTTCAGATACTTAAAATTAACCTGGGATTGCTGGGTGCCCGCGGCGTCGTTGTTGCATTTCACCAGCGTCAGGCTGCCCGGTTCCCCGAACCACACCCCCAGCATGGTGTTGTAGTTGCTGCCGAAGGTATCCAGTGTGGTTTCACCGCTG
>CAYYBP010000146.1:0-5373 GCA_964470275.1 uncultured Anaerolinea sp.
GAGAGATAAGGTCCGGCTTCCATTTCGATATCCGTGTAACCTTCGCGGTACATCACGTCCATCATGTTGGCGTTTTGCAGGAAGGTGCCCAGAACCGTGAGCGCTTTCTGGTTGTCGAGCACGGTGCCAAAGACCAGGTACGGCAGCACATCCGGCGCGGTGAAGGCGTTCTGGAACAGGTAGGTATTCTGTGAGTGCTCGTCCTGCACGACATTGGGGATCATGACATCGCCGCGCACACCGTTAAGCGTGGCGGCTTTGCCCATGATGTACACCCCCAGTATTTCGGGGATATGTTCGGCGATCTTGACGAGAACATTGTATGCTCCCAGCCCCAGCGGGTAATCGATGTTGACGATCAGCGCGTTGCTCTCGCTCAGGTAATCACCCTGCATTTCAGCGGGCAGCAGCCGGGGATCAAAACGCCGCGGGTCGAGCCGCGAGATCTCCACGACCTGCGCTTCGATATCAAAGGAATGGATGGCGGGTACACGGGTGATGCCGTGCTGCAGCTCTTCAGCGGTCATCTGGCTGAGGGAGGGCGCGCCTTCAGGCGTTTGTTGAAATTTCTTGAATGCATAGTAAAGAAAATTCTCAACCGAAGCGCACAGGCGGCACCCCTGCAGTTCCTGCCATTCCGAGAGCAATTCTTGGTTGCCTTTTTCTTCGAGGAAGCGCAGGATTTGTTCGCGGTGGGAAAGGGCAAAACCAGTCAACAGGTTGGGCAGGCTGTGGGTGTTGCTGGAAACGAAGTACACCGGCCGGTCTGAAAGCCCGGGTACACGATGCTCAACGTTCTGCCACCACGTGCGGGTGGCGCGCCAGTATTCGCTCAAGGAGCCGCTCAGCAGGCGGATGCCGAACGAACAGGAATGGTCGGCCACCTGATTCATGATGCGGCTGAAATCTGGCCCCCAAACGGCGATGAGGCGCTGCAGGTCTTCGGCCTGGATACCCAGTTGACGGCTGAGACCAGCAAAATCAGCGCTTTCCGGGTCTGTGCACGCCTCCCAGGACGCGGGGTACCATTCCCGCAGCAGGTTGTGCATCTTGTTCCACTCGATTTGATACGCGGTCAGAGTGGGTACCACATCCTCGATATCCGACCGGCTGGCGATGAACACCGCCAGGGTTTGTTTTCCGTCCCAATACGTGGTGCGGCGGCGGGCTTTCGCGCTCACCGGCTGCCAGGATTCCACATCCGCGTAGCCGTGGCGGGCAAAGACCGGGGCGCCTTGACCCAGCACAATGGAGCGAACCTCGGTGATGCAGGCGGGCAGGCGCAGGCTGGAATAGACGAGGGCGGAGGTATCCAGGGATGCCTTGCGCGCGTCGGGGTGAAGTGATGAATTCATTCCGGCGTGCACTTCCTCGAGGGTGCGGATCTGCACCTCGGTGGTCGAGCGCAGCAGGGAGTAGATCGTCCGCAGGTAGAGGTCGATCTCATCGGAAGCACTTTTTGGCACTGTTCGTTCCATAGTCGGTTCCTCCGCGTGAATTGTAGCATATGCAGGCAGACCTGGAGAGTATCCATATAAGACCTGCCCGGTATGACCACTAATATCACAAAAATCAGCCGATTTCTATTGTAAAATGAGATGTAAGAATTGGTCGCCAGTTAGGACCAACAGTCTTCTAGAGAGCTATTGAAAGGAGCAATCATGGACAAGATCCTGTGTCCAAAATGCAACACCGAAAATCCCGAGAAAAATGTTTACTGTGAAGTGTGTGGCGCCCCGCTGCGGGAAGAGGCTCAGAAACCACCCGTAATGCCTACTTCAGCCGTGCCGCCCCCTCCACCGCCCCTCCCGCCAATCATGCCAGCTGCGCCGCGGGTGTACGGAACCCCACTCTCGTCTCTCGGCGGGTGGATGGACAGCTGGTCGGAAGTGGTGGAAGGGGAAGCTGAAGCTGCCGATAAGGTGACAGAAGCTTTTATCGAAGAGATCAAAACCGCCGATGTGGAAGGGGTGGGAATCTCCAGCGCTGACCTGGTCAGCAAGGGAGCGGCCCCGCGGAAATATCACGTCGTGCACAACGGCAGGGGTTCCAACCTGGCGGTGAGGATCGCCCCTTACGGCAAGGACCTGTGGGTCAGCTGGGACCTGTTCACGCGGCGCTCGCCGAACTGGTTGACGCTCGGCATCTGGCTGGGCGCGATCGTATTCCTGCTGCTCGTGGGTGGAATTCTTTCCTGGGTGTTTTACAGCTTCATGACCAGCTTATCGGTATTCTTCAGCCTGGCGCTCAGCCTGGTATTGGTTACGGGCTTCGGGTTAATGCTGGCGGGAAAGATCCTCAAGGATGACGTCTGGGGTCTCTTCATAAACGAGCTGGACGATTTTGAGCTGGACGATGCCAGTGCGCTCAGTTCGCTGGTGGATAACAGCCTTGTGAACGCGCTTGACGCAGTGCTGATCGAAGAACCGGAAAAACCAAAAACCAAAAAATAATCTGTACTGTTGAATTTTATAACCCCGCCGAGAGGCGGGGTTGTGTTTTCAGGAATTGAGCAGTCCGGGCAGTTCAGCAAGCGACCGGATCGTGGCGTCAGGCGTGATCGGATTTCTTTTCGGCTGCACCCTGGCTGTTTGAAATCCCCGGTCGACCCACACTGCCCGAAGGCCCGCGTTTTGCGCGCCCGCGATATCCGCGACGAGCGAGTCGCCTACCATTAATGCGCTGGAAGCGGGCAGTTGCACGCTTTCGAGGGCGCGGGCGTAGATGCAGGGATCGGGTTTGCGGATGCGTTCCTCGGCCGAGATCAGGATACTCTCGAAATGCTCACGCAGGCCATTCCGGTCGATCAGGCGGTTGGCATTGGCCGCGTTGGCAGCGTTGGTGATGATGCCCAGCTTCATCCCGCGCTTTCGTAGTTGCTGCAACACGGCGGGAGCCTCGGGATCAAGCTGCCAGTGTGATTCAGAGTAAGCGTACATTACGCTCATCGCTGAACGTGTTACTTCGATCGGCAGGTCTGAATAGCCGAATTCACCCGTAACAGACTTGATGAAATCCTCTATGGGGCGTTCGATCAGGTCGATCTCGCGGGATTGGTAGTACTCTCCGATCACCTGGTTGAACCGTTCGGCAAATGTGGCGGGATCCAGCGGGTGACCGGCGTGAACAAGGGCTTCTGCGAGTACGTGGTACGAGCGTTCGACAACCGCGTCAAATTCCCCATTAAATCTCAGCAATGTATGACCGAGATCAAAGAAAACCGCCTGAACGCGTTCCGGATTTGATAGCAAAAGACACACCCCTGGTGATGAGTTAGGTTAATCTAATTGGATAAACACAGGCGGCGCTTAGTAGTGACGAAAATGGCGGTATTCGTTCAACAGGGGTTCGGCATGCAGGTAGCGCTTGAGGTTTTCCGCGAACATCTGCCCGGCGCGTTCTTTATATTGCGGGCTGAAACCGGATACATGCGGTGTGAGGATGAGGTTCGGGGCTTTCCACAAGGGGCTCGCAGGCGGGAGCGGCTCCTGGGTAAACACATCCACCGCGGCGCCAGCCAGGCGCTTTTCGACTAACGCTTCCAACAGCGCGTTTTCATCCACAACCCCGCCGCGCGAGACGTGAACCAGGTATGCGCCTGGCTTGAAGTTCTTAAACGCTGTCTCGCCGATGATCCCCTGGGTCTGGGGTGTCAATGGCAGGGTGACGACGACAAAGTCACATTCCTTGAGCATTGAATGCAGGGCTTCGATCGGGTACAGGCGGTGGAAGTAAATCCCCTCCGGGTCGCCGTGACCATCAATGGTGTATTCGTGGTCCTCGGGGTGCATCACGTCGCGCTTGGCAGCCAGAACCTTGCAGCCAAAGGGCTGCAACAGGCGGGCTACCTCCCGTCCGATGCTGCCGTATCCCACCAGCCCGACCGTGCGGCCGGTCAGCTCGAATGGAGCGAACAGGTCCCAGCGTTCAGGCGGCCATTCGGCTTTGGCCTGGTTCTCCGCCAGGCGCTGCATGTGGTGGCCCAGCGCGAGCAGCATCAACAGGATGTATTCCCCCTCTTGCACGGCCGAAGCGCCGCTCATGGAGGTAATCTTGAGGTCCTTCAAATCAAGCAATTTCGAGCCGTTAATAAAATCGATCCCCGCGTAATGAAACTGCACCCAGCGCAGCGCCGGTACAAGCTCGGGGTCCGGCAGCAGGACATCGGTGTACAGCACTTCTGCCTTCTGCCAGACCTCAGCGGGAATCTCCTCAACCTTCCTGGCCGGGTGCAGAGATATCTTGATGCGCGGAGAAAGCGCGCGCAGCCCCTGCATCACCGGCTCAGGAAAGGGTACGGTTGTGAGGACTTCGATGTTTCGCGGTAGAGGCATTCGGCAACCCTTTTAAGAACCCTTGAGATAAATACCATCCGGGTCAAGTTCTTCGCGCAGGATGCGCAGCTCTGATTCCGTGACCGGATCTGTCGTCCTGAGAGTTTTGGAAACGCAGATGGCCCAGCCGGTATTTTCTTTCACCTGGTCAACAGTACAGCCCGGGTGGAGTGCGGTGAGGATCAATTCGCCGCTTTCGTCCGGTTCGAGGATGCCCAGGTTGGTAACGATTACCGTGGGTCCGCCGCCGCGCGCGCCTGTGGCTTCGCGTTCAGCCCGTCCGCCCAGGAAGCCGGCGGAGGTGCCGAAATCCACTTTTTCGGGGAAGCGGCGTTTCTGGTGAGGGGTCATGATGTAACAGCGGTTTGCCCAGCCGGCGATCTCCTGTGAGCCGCCGGAACCCGGCAGGCGGATCTTGGGATGGGAGTATTCACCGATCACGGTGGCGTTGATATTGCCGAATTTGTCGATCTGCGCGCCGCCCAGGAAACCGACGTCCACGTTGCCGCGCTGCAGGTACATCGAAAAGATATCGAACATATTGCACACCGAAGCGGCGCCGCTCACCAGCGTTGGGTCTCCAATCGAGAGGGGCAGGCGCGCCGGGCGCGCACCGATCACGCCCGCTTCATAGATCAGCTGGAGGTTGGGGGCGTGGGTGCGGCGGGCAAGGTTGCACGCCAGGTTGGGCAGGCCGACGCCCACAAAGACAACGTCGCCGTCCCGAAGCAGGTGCGCGGCGTTGATGCACATCAATTCTGAAGCAGTGTAGTTTATTTCACTCATCGATGTTCACCCGTCCTAGTAATCGCCATAGTTGACCGGAGCCGCGAACCTGGGCTTGACGGCCAGCCGGGCGTGAGTTTCCGGACCAAGTTTCTGCCAGTACTCCTGAGGGTCTTTGATTCCGTAGACCCATTCATCCAGCCAGGCGTTGACCGAGCTGCGGTCTTCGCTGATCTTGTCCCAATTGAGGTAGAAAAGATTATCCCGGTCGTAATATCCCTGTGTGTAGGAGGGGTGGGCGCAGTGGGGAACA
>CAYYBP010000147.1:0-5282 GCA_964470275.1 uncultured Anaerolinea sp.
GGTGGCGACGTCATACCCGATGGTGTTGTACACATCAATGACGGGAACGCCTTGCCAGATATTGGAAAGCAGGCTGCCCTGCATTTCGTCGCCGGCATCCATCACCAGCACGTTACCCGCGCCGACGGCGGTGCGGACGGAATTGACCACGGCGGCAAGGCGCGCCGAGCCGGGGTTGCTGGTGCTGCCGCCAGATTGCCACTCCAATTGCCCGTGGAAGTCATTGGTATGCAGAATCGTAAACGTTACATCGACTGCTGGCGCAGCCGACGGCGCCGCGTTTACAGCGCTGGCAAACGTAGAGAATATGAGAACGAGTGTGGTTAGAAGTGTGAACACTCGCCATTTGATTGTTGTACTCATTGGTCATCCTCCGTTGTGGTTTTTTAAATTTTTTTTGAATTCCTTGTTCATTGACCACTCCACCGCTTAATTTCAGATTCAACCTGCCTATCACGTTCGATAAAAAAAGCCGATCTCCAAGCCCTATGCGCGACACGTGACCTCCGGTATATGTCAATGGATGTGTATGTAATTACACAAATTCAGTTACAGGTCAGCAAGGTCGAGCCTTTGCCACCTCAAGTTTTCTGTAACCTCCTTTCAAGGAAAGCACAAAAATCGATTTCAATTATTTTCTAAATCGTGAACTTTTTATTATTATGCGCCGATATGAGACAGAAGTCAACTATTTTTGCATCAGTAATCTTCGAAATACTGGCTTAATAATCAAGTGAGGGCGTTTCCGCCCTCACTTGTATATCTATTTAATGGATCGTTATGGCAGATCCGGCATTTGAGGGAACTCAAAGACACGCACGATGAAGGTTGCCATCTCAGCGCGATTCACACCGCGCTCCGGGCAGTACTTCAGGTCGCTTCCCGGTACCGTACCACCGCAGCCGGTTGTGTAGCCGAGTTTGTAGAACTGCTCAGCCCAGGGTTCCATCCAATCCTTGCCGGGCACCGGCATATCCACGAAGATATCCGGTTCGTCCATGGGCACGTAGGCAGTGCCGAACTTTGCCCTCAGCAGGAAGACGGCCATTTCAGCACGCGTCACGCCGCGCTCCGGGCAGTAAAGCAGTTTGCCCATGCTGGTGGTGCCGCAGCCGGTGGTCAGACCGAGCTTGGCGAACTGCTCGATCCAGGGTTCCATCCACGCTTTGCCAGCCACTGGCACATCCGCGAAGGTATCGGGTTCCACATCCTCGGGGACGTAAGGCGTCGGGTCGTCCGCGTGCAGGGCGCGCAGGATGAACACCGCCATTTCAGCGCGTGTCACGCCGCGATCCGGGCAGTACCTGAGCGGGTTGATGGCGCAGCCAGTGGTGAGACCCTTGTTAAAGAAGCCTTCCACGAAGCGCCACAGCGGGTGAGTGGGCAGCACATCGGCGAAGGAGTAAACGTAGAACAGCTCCGCATCAGAGTCGTTCACGGTGATCTCGGCGATGTCAATGTCGGTGACGAAGGAGGAATTGACAGTCGCGACAAGCCTGGTGGCACTCACGTAACTGGTCGGCAGTTCAACTCCATTCCAGAACACCTTGCTGCTGCTGTTGAAGTTCAGGCCGGTGACCGTGATGGTGAAGGTGGCGCTGCCCGCCATCTTCATGTTCGGCGAAATGCTCGTGACGACCGGTGTGGGCAAATTCAATCCGATCACGATCGGATCGTGGTCCGAAGCCCGATACCCATCCGCAGCGAAGAGGTCGTCCGGGTAATAAGTTTGGATCGGGTACTTATATTCCACGTTGTAATCAATGATGGAGGGTTCATCCGCGTTGGCATGCCAGGGTTTCACTCCCGCAATTTGTGCGTGCATGCTGCTCGTTGAAAGGGCGTGGTCGAGATAACCACTGAATCCATCAAAGACGTAAGAGTAGCGGTCTGCCGCGGGAACCAGCGCCATTTCATTAACCAACCCGCCATCAGTAAGAGCAATGATCGGATCTTCCGCACCATAGGAGTTTAGGTCACCGATCACCAATACATCCGGATCACCAGAAGCGGTTTTAACCTCTTCGATAAAGGTTAAAAGCGCCTGGGCTTCCAGTGTGCGGGTGTGGTTCCAGCAGCCCTGTCCGTTATCCTTCTCCAGATCGTAATCCGGATCAGCTGGATCCGGGCACGAACCCTTGGATTTAAAGTGGTTGACGATCACACTAAAGGTATTTCCATTATTATCCATGAAGGTCTGCGCGATGGGTGCCCGTTTGTAAATTGAGTCTGTGCTGGACATGGATGCCCCCACCGGGGTGACAGCACCAATCTTGTAGAACAAACCATTTTGAATATAGTCAGATCCCACACCTGTAGCAGGGTCCTCGATAAAAGCGTATTCGCCCGAGACACCCGCGGCGGCGTTCAACCCGTCTACGAAATCTTGAGGGGCTGCGGCCGCATCCCACGCCTCAAGCTCGGTCACACCGAACACATCCGGGTTGAGCGCGACCAGCCCGGCTAAGAGGTCATTTCTCTGCCGGGTGAATTCCTCCGCGCTGTCTGCTCCTCGCGGAGTATTCGAGTTGTCGTAGGGTGCGGTGTAAGGCTTGACATCCAGGGTGGTAAAGTAATTTTCCACATTGTACCCAACCACCTTTAACGTGCTGCCTGTGATGGTGGGTGCTGCCGGGCGGTCATTGGTGCGGGTGATGGACACGCTTGAGTGAACTGGCTGCAGGCGGTAACCGCGGATGGTGGTGTCGCTGTTGATCGCGCCTTCATCCATGAAGCCGGTAATCCCGGCCAGCACGGTATCCCCCGCCCGCACCGTGTTGTTATCTCCGATGTAAGGCGTTGGTCTGGGATTCTGAGAGGCATTCCCGTCATCCAGCACGATGGAACTGCGCAGGAATTCGTCCTTGGTGTCGCCCTGGCCATTGGTGGGGTTGAAGAAGCGGCGGAGGGAAAGGTGCATCTGCCCATAGCGACCGAGGAAGTAGTTTTGCGCCACGACCAGCGGATCGGTGAAGGTCACCAGCATGCCCTCGAGGGGCTCAAAGGTGGTGCCTTCCGCCAGCGGCAGGTCGATGGCGACCGGTGAAATTGTGGTAGGAGAGTGGCCGCAGTTGGTGACTGAGGAAACCGATGAGATCTCGGTCACATTCTGGTATTCCGCCACCTTGCCCTCCACGCGTACCACGTCTCCGACCACGATGGCCGGATTGGTGCTGCCATAGTAGATCATCAGACCGTCTGAGGTCAGCGGGTCGCCATCTCCATTCACATCGTTAATGTAAAAGGCGTTGAAGTCGGTTGAGCCCGGGGTGGTACCAGTGAAATCACCGGTCACCACGCCCTGCACGGTAACAGTCGAGCCGATGCCCCAAGGGCTGACAAGCCCGCTGCCCTGGATCTCGTAGGTGTGCTGATACAACGCATGGCAGGCGCTTTGGGTGACGGTGAGAGAGATCTCCGGAAAGCCGAGGCGCATTTGGGCATCGTCAACAACACAGCTAAGTACCTTTGGGCCAGTGGCAATTGATAAGCCCACGTTCGCTTCATAACTGAAGATGTTATCGCCAGCGGTGACATCCGGCGCCACGCCATTATCCAGCAGTGCTTGTATGCTTGAACCACCGATGGGGGACAGGTCGCAAACAACGCCCAGGTTGGTGCTCGTTGGGTATTGCCCGGGGGTGACAGTAACGGTGAGCAGGGTCTTGTTGCCCTGCATTACTGAGTCAGGGGTAGCCAGGCCAACACCTCTGGGATCGGTGGGGGCGACAATTGTCAGTTTCAATGTCACGGTCGTCTCATCCATTTCCTCGTCTTTGATAATTCCCTGGACGACGTAAGTGCCCGCCGGGAAGTTATCCGGTACGGTCATATCCGCGTCCTCAGACAGCAGGAAATGTTTCGCCGCGTCTACCAGCGTAATTGGTGAACCTTTGATATAGGCGAATGGATTGGTACCGTCAATTCCCCCGATGAGAAAGTCTCTGAATGGGAAGAGGGTGGGATCGGTGAAGCGTGCGTTGTAATAGGCTGTCAGCTCTTCAGGTGTTACGGTCGAAGACAACAGGTAGAGACCAAAATAGTCATCCGCCAGTGGTACATCCGAGGTTGTTCCGTCCGCGAACTGGATCAGGTGGTCCGGAGCAAGCGGGTTGTCGCCTGTCACGAGGATATAGCCATCGTCCTCTGTATAGTCCATCGGCACGTCATTATCCGTGAAACCGGTGATGGTCAGCTGCGGACCTGCCGCCGGACCTGCGACAATCAGCTTTAGAGTGACAGTGGTCGGATTACCCGCTACATCGGTGACCTGGCCGGTGACGGTGTAAGTACCGAGCGGGAAGTCATCCGGCACGGTCATATCCACATCGGTTGCCATCAGGTCATGCTTGGCGGCGTCCACCAGGGCGATCGACCAGTCAGCCGCGTTGCCCTTGATGTACACAAATGGATTGGTGCCGTTCGCCGCGCCGCTAAGGGAGCCAAGGAAATCCAACGGTGTCGATGGAGTACCTCTATCGGTGTAGTATGTAATGAGTTCAGCTGCGGTTACTGTCGAATTTGTCGGATCGAAGTAAAGTCCAAAGTAGGTGTCCGCCAATTCTTCATCCGAAACCGACCCGGCGGCGAATTGGATTGTGTGATCCTCTGGAGCAGGTAGGCGGTCAGTCACCAGTGTAAAGCCGTCGGTTACATTCCCAGCCATCGCCGTGGTGCCGTCCGCCACCGCGCCTTTGATGTCCAATTGCGGCGGGGTGGTGTCTGGTAAAGTACAGGGATTAGCCGCCGACAATGAATTGCGTGGTGCGGGAGTAGTTGCTGAAAAATCTGAACCATTATTATTCGTGTCTGTACAACCACCACCCGCCCGGAAAATTGCTAAGGTTGTACTCGTTGCTGGGGCTACAGAACCTTCGTAGAAGTTCGCATTCCCCCATCCAACAAGATCCAGAATCAATCCTAATTGAGTTTCATTACAAATTGAAGAAGATCCATTACAGCCAAGCGAAGAAGTGGAGTTCACCAGCGCAATTTTCCCGGCAGTGGCGCCCAATGCGATTGGCAATGTAGTGGTTTCAGTTAAGTCTGGTGTTGGGATTGGTGATCCATTAGACCCAGCCGCTCCGCCAACTAGAAAATATTTTCCTGGGTCAATTGATCCCGATAAAAGCGTAATCTGATTGTCGCTACTCCCAAAATTACCCGTTCCAGTAGCACTTGCATATTGTAACGACAATCCACTCAATGAAATTGTGGTGGTTCCTCGATTGAATATTTCTATATAGTCTTGATTTAATAATGCCCCAGAATTGCCGCCAGCC
>CAYYBP010000148.1:0-5204 GCA_964470275.1 uncultured Anaerolinea sp.
CGCGGTGGGTTCGACTCCCATCCATTCCCGCCTTTATTTGTGGAGAGCTGATGGACAACATGGATGATTTTGAGCTGCTGGATGCGCATGTGCGCCGGGTTTTTCAAATCGAAGATATCACCCGCGGCGGGATGCAAAGCGGTTTTCTCCATCGCTACCGCGGCAAACTATACAACGAAGATAGCGGCGCCTCGTACGATCAGCTTTTCACCACCCTCAAACCCCTGGATCTCACCCCGCTTTTCAGGATCGAAAATGGTCAGCAGGTAATTTTGCTGGTGTCTTCCCTGCCTGAACCTAAACCCTCGCGCCCGGCTCTTAACCTGGTCATGTTCCTGCTCACGCTGGTCAGCGTGCTGGTATCCGGCGGGTTAACCAGCATCACGCAGGAGCTCTCTTCCAACCCGCTCACGGCGGCCGGACAACTGGTTTCAGCAGGCTGGCCGTTCGCGGTCAGCCTGCTCGCCATCCTGGCGGCGCATGAATTTGGCCACTACTTCGCCGGCCGCGCACACGGCGTGCACGTAACCCTGCCATTTTTCATTCCACTGCCCTTTACCCCGCTCGGCACCATGGGAGCCTTCATCAGCATGAAAGATGTGCCCCGCAACCGCCGCGTCCTTATGGACATCGGTGTCGCAGGTCCACTGGCTGGTTACATCGTTTCAATCGTTGTTATCCTGATCGGTCTCTCCTTATCAAAACTCAATGTTCTGCCCCTGGTCTTCCCTGCCGGACAGGGTTTACAGATGGAGGGCAATTCCCTCACCTATCTTATCCTCAAGTACATCACTTTCGGACAGGTCCTCCCCCAACCTCCCACTTATGGTGATATGAGCCCGCTGCTCTACTGGCTGCGGTATTTCTTCACCGGCAGACCATTCCCATACGGCGGGCTGGATGTGCTTATTCACCCGGTCGCCTGGGCGGGTTGGGCTGGCTTATTGGTTACCTCGTTGAATTTGATCCCGGCAGGTCAGCTGGATGGGGGGCATATCTTTCAACTATTGTTCGGCACAAAATGGTCCCGCCGAATATTGCCGGTCATACTTGTGGCGCTGGCGGCTTTGGGATTTGTCTGGTCAGGCTGGTGGCTCTGGGCGGCGTTGGTATTTTTCTTCGGCAGGATTTACGCGGAACCGCTCGACCAGATCACCCCGCTCGACCCGCTGCGCAAGGCGCTCGGGGTGCTGGCATTGATCGTCTTCATCCTGACGTTCATGCCCGTCCCCCTGAGTATCATCTCTTAATTCTAATTGGCAGTATTTCCCGCTGGCTCAGGGCATCGTTCCGTAATAGACCTGGTTGCCAAATGCTACAAAGATCAGTCTGCCCGGTGAGATCGCCACCGCGGTAGCCTCGTTCTTTGGGGCCGCCCCCTCTTCCAAATAACCCGGCGTGAGTATCCGCTGCAGGTTGCGTTGAAGGCTGAAGTGGAACAGGCTGTTCCCGTGCGTATCCAGCAGGTAAATGGAGGAATCCGGCGCGGCGGTCATTTTCATCTGCACGAATTGCGCGTCCGGGAAGTTGATCGCTTCTGGAGCGCCACCGGCGCGCATGTCGCTGTAAGGCGCGGGATCCACGCACTCCGTCAACTTGTAATCCTTCATGTGGCTGTACGTACATTCGACCATCTCGCCGCCTGAGCGTAGCACGTACAGCTCATCCCCATTCACCTCAATGTCAACCGCGTCAACGAGCGAGGGGATCACATTGTCAAAAAAGAGCACCGGTTTTTCCTCAAAGAAAATGCCGTTGCCGGTGTATCGGTAAACCCCGTTATTACCGGGATCCAGCACATACAGGTAATTCTGGAAAAGTGAGATGGCTTTTATCTCCTGCCAGCCCGCATCGGGGGCAATGAGAGATGAGACGGAACCGGTATCACCCGGCGTGCAAAACTCGATATTTCCATACGCGTCTATCGCGAAGATCGTTGCATTGAAGGAATTGCCGGTCGGCAGCGTGACCATGTCAACCAGTTTGCCGATCCTGTTTACCGGGCTGTTTGGGTTGGGGCCGCAGTCAAACTTTTCATCGGCTACAAATTCCGAACCCGAAAGGTAAAACCGTAGTACCTTGCCCTGCTTCTTATCCAGCAGGTAGAGGTCGGTGTTAGTCGCCGCCGCCTGGCTAATGTTGGTGTTCACGAGGTTGTTGGATATCGCCAGCCGGGTCAGGTTCAAGCGCGAGACCCCCTGGATCTCATCCAGGTTCGCCTGCACCTGCGCCCGCAGGTTGAGGTACTCCTCAGAAGAGCCAAACTCGGCCGCCTTGTCGAGGTACATCATGGATGCCTGCAAGTTAAAAAGGTAGAGGATGGGATCCTGCTTTTGAACCTCCGCCTGGGCTGCGTACTCCTGTCCCTGCGTGTAATACATGTCGAATTGCTGGGTTTTCCCCTGGCGGGTGTAGATCGAAGTCGCCATCGCCACCACGATGATGGGCACCAGGATGGCAAGAAGCAGCAGGAAGGAACGCGAGAAGATCCTCCCGCCGTTTTCCGCGTCCGGATCTACTTTGGAGATCACCCCCGCCAGCCCGGTTTTTACGCGGTCCTGCAACTGGTCCGCCGCGTTGACATAATTTCCCACATGCACTTTAAGCTCATCTGTTTTTCGAGAAGCCGGCGTTTTGGCCTCCTGGCGCTCGCGCCTGCGGGGCGTTACCCTCGCTTGAGAACCACCTTCTGTCATTGTTGCGCCTGGAATATCGATGCCAGGCAGCAGATCGCCTTCAGCGGTTGCGACCTCGCCCGGTTCTTCGCCTTCATCCGGCGCGGAGTAGCGCGGCGTGAGCGGATTAACATCCGGGATCGCCGCTGGGGCAGCGCGCCTGGAGGTTAAATCTTCGCCCACGGGTATCCTGGGTGTCACAGGCAGTGGTTCAACCGCGGTGTATTCCCCGGTCGCCTCTTGCTGCAGCGTGATCTTCCCGTTCCCCTGCTGAAGCCTGACCAGAACGCCTTTCAAATTGCCCGGGTGTTGATTCAGCAACCTGGTCATCAATACGTCCGTCGCCAGTTTTCCTCCGCCATCCAGCGAGGTGACCGTCCACAGCGGGCTTGGGATCGCCGCCATTAAAAAGGCATCTCCGTCTTTAACCGTGTGTTGTGAAAAAGCGCAATTGAGCACCTGGCTGATGCCCAAACCGTCAGAAGGATTTTCGCGGTCCACGATCTCGATCGCGTCCCGCTCGGCAAGAAGGTAGATCTTTGCATCACCGATCACCAGGCAGTACGCGGTCTCTTTCCGGATGACCAGCATGCACAGAGACCCGTTTACCCGGGAGCCTTCGAATCCTTTTTTAAGATTCCTGTCAAAGAGTTCATTGTTGATAGATTCCGCCATTAAGCGCATGGCGGTCACCACTGATCCGGGTGTGCTGTAGAAAAAAGCACTCTTCTTCAACAGCCATCCCTGCATGGCGTCCCCGGTGATGTTCGATTGACCGGTAAGGTGTACCAGCGCGATCAACTGGTCGTTGTCACGCCCCCTGGCGCATTTTTTTGGCGGGGTGAGCGCGATCAGACCCGGCAGTGTGGACACTCTTGCCCCGTCGATCAGATGGATGGTGGATAATTGCAGATTGGACAATGGACCCTCTTGGCAACTCTGCCTGGTTTTTTCGACACAGAGGCAGTATACCCTGTGTCTGGGATTAAGATACAAGATTCGGGCCAAAAATGCGCCTCCCCTTTCCTCCAAGTTAATCTATAATAAAAAGAAAAGCATCTAAGGTGGAGATTATGACAGAAACAAATACCAATTTTTTTTTAGGAAGAGTATTTGACCCGAAAACAAACGGTCCTTCATCCGAACCGGTGTACCTGGACCCCGCGAACCTGACAACGCACTGCGTGGTGACCGGCATGACCGGCTCAGGAAAGACCGGTCTCTGCATCGGGTTGCTCGAAGAAGCCGCTTTACAAAAGACCCCCGCGATCATCATCGACCCCAAGGGCGACCTCACCAATCTTGTTTTACATTTTCCAAACCAGCAGCCATCTGATTTTGAGCCCTGGATCGACCCGGAAGCCGCCAGGCGTGAAGGCAAGACGGTCGGCCAGATGGCCGAGGAAACCGCAGCCCGCTGGAAAAAAGGTCTTGCTGATTGGGGGATCGGACAGGAACAGCTGCAGGCGCTATCGGACGCCGCTGATTACACCATCTATTCCCCCGGCTCCACCTCCGGCGTTCCCATCAACATCCTCGCCTCCTTCGCCGCCCCCACGATCAAATGGGAGGAGAACGACGAGATCCTGCGTGAACGGATCTCAACCACCGTGACCGCCATCCTGGGCCTGGTCGGTCTCAGCGACATCGACCCGTTGCGCTCACGCGAGCATATTCTATTATCCAGCCTGATCGAAAATGCCTGGATCCACGACACATCCCTTTCTCTCACCGACCTTATCCTCCAGGTTCAGAATCCGCCGATGGACAGGCTTGGCGCCTTCCCGATGGACTCCTTTTTCCCCGAGAAAGACCGCTTTGACCTGGCGCTGCTGCTCAACAACTTCCTCGCCTCACCCTCCTTCCAGGTCTGGCAACGGGGTACGCCGCTCGATGTAGGCTCTCTCCTGTATACAGAATCCGGCAAACCGCGGCACTCCATCTTCTACCTGGCGCATCTGAGCGAGAATGAACGCATGTTCTTTGTGACCCTGCTTTTCGCTGCTGTTGAAAGCTGGATGCGCGGACAACGCGGCACCGGCAACCTGCGCGCCATGCTGTATTTTGATGAGATCGTCGGCTACCTGCCCCCGGCCTCCAGTCCGGTTCCCAATCCGCCATCCAAAACAGTGTTGATCCGCCTGCTCAAACAAGCGCGCGCGTTTGGGGTTGGATTGGTAATCGCGACCCAGAACCCGGTTGACCTGGATTACAAAGCGCTTTCAAACGCCGGCACCTGGATGATCGGGCGATTGCAGACCGAATACGACAAACAACGCCTGATGGATGGGCTCACCGCTGCCTCTGGCAGCACGGATATCCGATCCATCGATAAGATGATCTCCGGCCTTGGCAAACGCGTGTTCATGCTCCACAGCATTTACAAGTCAGCACCTGTTCTCTTCAATACCCGCTGGGCAATGAACTACCTGGCAGGTCCATTAAGCCGCGACCAGCTGGCGGCTGCCAACGCGCTGGTGGGCGTTGGGGTTGGCGTGCTGGTCGGAGTCGGGGTTCCCGTCGGAGAGC
>CAYYBP010000149.1:0-5160 GCA_964470275.1 uncultured Anaerolinea sp.
GGGTCGCACGACACATACACCAGCTGGCGCGCCTTTGTCCGCAGCATGGCATCGATCACCCCGGGTGTCAGTCCTGCCCGCGGCGGATCCAGAATGATCACATCCACCGCCTGCGGCAGGGCGGGAAGCACATCCTCCACGCTTCCCACGTACAACGAGACGTTTTCGTTGCCGTCCAGGTTGACCGCGTAGTCGTCGCACGCGCTTTCTGAAAGTTCCACTCCCGCGACTTCCTTGACCCTTGGCGCGATGAATTTCGAGAACAACCCCACCCCGCAGTACAGGTCGAACACCGTGTCCCCGCTCTTGAGCGCAGCCTTTTCCAGCAGATACTCCACCATCGCCGCGGCCTGGGCCGCGTTGACCTGGAAGAAAGATCCGGCCGAGACAATAAAATGCTCATTTCGCAATTCAAACTCATTGTATGGCGCGCCGGAAAGCAGCACATCCCCTTTCTCGTGCATCACAACCGCGGAACACGGGAATTCCGTATTGAACTCCGGCAGCATGTCACCTGTGTACTCGAACCCGATCAAGAGGTCCTCTTCCTGGCTGCCGCGACGCACCAGGATCCTTTTCAAGGCTGGAGACGGCTCGATATCCAGCGCGGTGCGCAGTTGCTCAATGGCAGGAACTCCCAGGTGGCATTCCGTGATCTCGACCACCTCGTTGCTGCGGTTCTGGTGAAACCCCGGCTTGCCGCCTGGCGACAGATGGAACTGCAGGCTGTTGCGGTATTGCCATTCTTCCGGCGAGGGAATCACCGCGTTCACCGCGGGATTCTCGAACCTCCCCGTGCGGGTGAAAAGCTCAACGATCAGCTCCCTTTTCAGGGTCAACTGCTCTTCATAAGCCATGTGCTGATAATGACACCCCCCGCACACCCCGTAGTGCCGGCAGCGCGCCGTGATCCGGCGCGGCGACGGCGAAAGCACCTCAACCAGGTCAGCCTGTGCGTAATTGGAACGCACCTGCGCCAGGCTGACCTTCACCCGCTCGCCGGGCAGGCAGAAAGGCACAAAAACTGTCATACCATCCGGCAGGTGCGCGATGCAGTTGCCGCCGGGCGCCGCTTTCTCAATCGTAACTTCGTGAACCTGACCCGAAACCATGGATTGTGCTGCCGGCATTTTTATGCTCCTGCTCTTGAAGAGGGATGATGGTAATGCTATAATCAGGGTCGATGCCCCGGTAGCTCAATAGGACAGAGCAAAGCACTCCTAACGCTTAGGTTGAGAGTTCGAGTCCCTCCCGGGGCACTCTTCTACCTAATTTTACCCCTTGCAAAGAAACTGAAAATCATATATATTAAAGATGAGAAACGTTCGGGTGCCCCCCTCACCCGGATGTTTCTCGCTTTAAAAGCAAAAACGGACGTGTGTCCGTTTTTTGCTATCCGATTAATTATCCAGGTCGCCTTCGCCGGGCTGCCTGATCCACAGGAAAAGCACCTGCCCCTCCTCCACTTCGCTGGCGCGCGCCGCGAGAATGGGCACCTTTTGCTCCATTCCCATCTCGTTGCGGTAGTGCAGGTAGATCGGCTCGTTCTGGTTCCACGCCCGGTGGCAGCGTTCCACCAGCGCCGGCCCGTTGAAAGTCCTCAAGCGGGTGATCGCCATTCGAAAATGACCCGGGCTGTCGCTCAAGCCCAACGCCCAGCCGTCATCCACGTGTTCAAAAATGGGAGGGGGTCCTTCAATGATTGTGATCTTGTCGTCCATCATTCACCTGGTCAGGCGCAATAATACCATATCCTGTTTGGCTTACACAATCCCGGGTTTAACAGAACTATAATATTTTGCTTATCTTTCTCCAACACAACGCCTCTACAATAGGGTCATAAATAACAAACAAAACTTTGGAGGTATGAAATGACACTTTACGTTAGAACCCCTGAGATGGTCGCCGAAGCACGCCGCCGCATGATGCGCAAAATGCTGGAAAATTCCTTCAGCACTGAAAGGGTGCTGTCCTTCCCGATGGAGATGAGAGCCAACCAGGATGAGTACACCCTGACCGCCCTGCTGCCCGGGTTGACCGCAGATGAAGTGGATATCCAGTTCAACAACGGCACCCTGTCGATCCAGGGCGAATACCGCGACGTCAAGGAAGAGGACGTGGAATACCTGTTCTCAGAAATGCCGGCGGGAATGTTCAGCCGCTCAATCGAGATCAACGACCCGGTCGTAACCGAGAAGATCGAAGCCAGCATGAAAGACGGCGTCCTCACGATCCGCATTCCCAAGGCTGAAGAAGCTAAACCCAAGACCATCAAGATAAACGCCAAATAATTCAGTACGTGCAAGCTCAAAAACCGGCGGTAAGCACCGCCGGTTTTGCTTTAAGGTAGAATTAGCCGGTATGTATACAATAGATATCCCATCATATCTGGATGATACCGGCGTCAGCCAGTACCGGCATTACTCTGTGACCGGTTCGACCAACAATGACGCCCTCGCCTGGGCGGAAGCTGGCGCGCCGGATTTCAGCCTGGTGATGGCGGATGAACAGACCAGCGGGCGCGGCCGCTTCGAGCGGCGCTGGATCTCCAAACCCGGCGGTTCGCTCGCCTTCAGCCTCATCCTCAGACCCTCCCCCGCGGAAATCCATCGCCTGCCCCGTCTTTCCCCCCTCGCCGGCATCGCCGTCAGCGAGGCGGTCAACACGCTGCTAGGTGTGCGCACCCAGATCAAGTGGCCGAATGACGTGCTCCTCAACCGGCGCAAGTTTTGCGGCATCCTCGTGGAAGCGCAATGGACTGGTGCGACGCTCGCCGTTGCGGTGATGGGCATCGGCATCAACGTACTCGAGCAGGCGGTCCCATCCAGCAGCGATCAGAGCTTCGAAGCCACCAGCCTGCAGACCGAAACCGGGATCGTGCTGGACCGCGGCTTGTTGCTGCGGGAGGTGCTCCACAACATCCGGCTGTGGCGCGACCGGGTGGGAACGCATGCCTTCATGCAACGCTGGCAGCGCGATCTCGCCTTCCTGAATGAGATGGTCAGACTTGAACATTCTGAAAAACCTTCTATAATTGGTCGCGTAAAGGGGATCGACCCGCAAGGAAAATTGATCCTGGTGGATGAAAGCGGTGGTGAGCAAAAGTTCGAGATTGGTGATGTGCACCTGCGCGCCGGCGAACATTCCATAGACGGAGGAGAGCATGCTGGATGACCTGCGCAACGCGGTAAGAGAAACCTACGAGGAAGAAAAGCTGCAGGAGCAGCGCCGCCTGGAGGAGAAACGCCTGCGCGCTGCCCGTCCATTCCTGGGTCTCACCGCCGCCCAGCGGTTTATCCTCGCGTTTACCCTGTTCCTGATCCTGCTTGTCCTGGCTGCCTTTCTGCTGATCCTTTTCGGCAAAGTTACTCCCTGAGACCATTCGATCAAAAAAGACCCGGCACATGGCCGGGTCTTTTGCTGATAATGTGAATTATTCGACGGGTTTTTCAGGTTCGTCGCCTTTAAGCTCGCTGGTGTTAATGCGCGCCAGCGAAGCCACCGTGTCCTCATCACCCAGGTCCATTACCTTGAACCCCCGGGTTGCCCTTCCGCTCATCGATATGTCTTTTACTTTCAGGCGAAGCATGATCCCGTTGGCTGAAACCAGCGTAACCTCGTCAGCCTCCTGCACCACTCGCGCAACGGCGATTCTGCCGGTTTTTTGCTGGTACTTGCCATCGAGAGTGGTTACGCCTCCCGTCGCCCGTCCCTTTTCCGGGTATTCAGTAAGCGCTGTGCGTTTGCCATACCCGTGTTCGGTCACCACCAGCAGCTGACCTTCCGGCTCGATCACTTCCATTGAAGCCAGCCGGTCATCCGCTTTAAGTTTGATGCCTGCCACCCCGGCCGCCTGCCTGCCCATGCTTCGGATGGTGGTCTCTTTGATGCGCAACGCCTGGCCGCCGCGGGTCACCATGACGATCTCGCTGTCGCCCATCGTCAGGCGCACCCATCCCAATTCATCGCCTTCCTCCAGTGAAATGGCGATCAGGCCGGAGGGTCGGACGCTGGCAAACTCCGCCAGGTCCACGCGCTTCACCCGCCCTTTCAACGTCGCCATCGTCAGGTAGGAGCCGTGTTCAAAATTGGGCACCGCCACCGCGGCGGTGATGCGCTCATCGCTTTCGAGGGCAAGGACATTCACAATGGGAATACCCTTGGCTGCCCGGTTAGCGTCAGGGATCTGGTAGACCTTTTCGGAGTACACCTTGCCGCGGTCGGAGAAGAACAGCATGGTGTAAAGCGTGCGCGCCGGGATGAGGAAGAGCACTTCGTCTTCCTCGCGGATGGTCTGCCCGGAAACACCTCTCCCGCCGCGCCCCTGGGCGCGGTACAGGCTGGCTGCCGAGCGTTCGATGTAACCGCGCTGCGTAAAGGTGATCAACACGGATTCATCTGGAACCAGGTCTTCTTCCTTGATCTCCTCGTGCGTCTCGCCGATGATTTTCGTGCGCCGTTCATCACTGAATTTTTCCGCGATCGCCGCCAGGTCTTCCTTGATCACGCTCAGCACCTTGCCAGGGTTAGCCAGCAGGTCTTCCAGGTATGCGATGCGCGCCAACACGTCCCTGTGTTCGTCCTCGATCTTCTGCCGTTCAAGGGCCGCCAGGCGCCGCAACTGCATGTCAAGGATCGCCTGCGCCTGCTGTTCGGACAACTTGAAGCGCGTCATCAGCCTTTCCCTGGCGGTGTCCACATCCTTCGACTCGCGGATGGTCTTGATCACCTCGTCTAGGTTCGCCAGCGCGATCAGCAAACCATCCAGGATGTGCGCCCGGTACCTGGCCTTATCCAGTTCAAACTGCGAGCGCCGGGTGATGATTTCCTGCCGGTGTTCGATATAGATCTGCAGCGCGCGTTTGAGCGAGAGCAGGCGTGGTTCCCCGTTGACCAGCGCCAGCAGGTGCACGGAGAAGGTCGATTGCAGCGGGGTGTACTTGTACAATTGGTTCAATACCTGGTTGGGCTGCGCTCCCCGCCGCAGTTCGATCACGATGCTCATGCCCCTGCGGTCGGAACTATCGCGCAGGTCGGAGATCGCGTCAATTTTGCCTTCGCGCACCAGCTCCGCGATGCGCTCGATCAGGCTGGTCTTGTTCACCTGGTACGGGATCTCGGTGATGATGATCTGGTAGCGGTTGCCCTTCATCTCTTCGA
>CAYYBP010000150.1:0-4910 GCA_964470275.1 uncultured Anaerolinea sp.
GTTCGGACGTCCTCTTCAGCCATCTCAAGCGCTTCCTGGAGGATCCTCTCGGTGATAAGCGCGTCGGGTAAGGATCTGTCATCCGCAAGTTTTCGGATCCGGTTGACTCCCCAGGCGAGGTTTACAGCCGTAGGGCGGGAGGCGATTATTGTCCCCGCCGCATCTTTCAGATTTGCTCGTAGATCGGCTCCGGCACACTGTGAACAGTTCAACGCATGTAATGCCATGCCGAACGCGCCGGCAATTCCGAGCGCGGGCGCACCGCGGATCGCCATGCTACGGATAGCCTGGGCGACCTCTTCCGCGCTGTCGGCGTACAGGTACTCGAATGAACCAGGCAATTTGCGCTGGTCGATCATCCGTACCCGGTTGGATTCATGCACCCACTCGATCGTTCTCATCTCACTAAAAAACGCCCTCGTTGGAGAGCGTTATCTCCACGCAAGTTTACCATGAAAAATCGCATTCGCATCATGGCACAATTGATCCCGCGAAACCGCCAGATTGAGTGTTGACGAACAATCCAGTCTCCGGTATAAAGCATATATGCTGAAGCGCATTGTACTATTCACGATCATTTTTGGGCTGTCCCTGTCCGCGTGCAGCCAGCCTGGCGTTACTGGAACTGGCAGCGCGCCGGCTGTAATTGACGCCGCCCCAACGGCTGTTCCGCCCACGCCCACACCGACGGCAACCCCCACCCCGCTCCCCGCGGTGCGCGTGACCATCGGCGAGGAGCAGATCCTCAAAGGCGATTACGACGCAGCGATTGCTGAATTCTGGAAAGCGAGAGAAGAATCTTCGGATCCTGAAGTCGTTGCCGCGGCGCAACTGGCCACGGGAAAGGTGCTATTAATGCAGGAGAATTACCAGGGAGCGGTGGACCAGCTCACCTGGCTGCTGGCGAATTTCAAAGAGGGTGAGTCGCGCAAGACCGCCTGGTTTTTTCTGGCGCAAGCATACGAGGGTTTATACCAGTATCGCCTGGCTGCCGACGCCTACCAGAACTACTTGACGGAAGCACCCGGTGTGCTTGACAGCGAGATCCTGGAGATGCAGGGCGACGCGCTGCTTAAAGCCGGAGACCAGGCCGCTGCGCAGGCAGCTTATCAGTTGGCAGCTGAATCAGCCTCTACCGGACGGGCGGATGCTCTGCAGATCAAGATCGCCCAGACTTCTGTTGCGCTGGGAGATGACGCGGACGCGATTAACCGCTACCTGTGGTTGGTGGAAAATGGCAGTTCCGATTACATCAAAGCCCAGGCAAATTTCCTTGTCGGTCAGATCTATCTTCGGCTGAACCTGCCGGAACAGGCATACGCGCGTTTTCAGGATTCAGTCGTCCGTTTCCCTGTTTATTTTGACACGTACATGGGTTTGGTCACACTGGTGGAAGATGGCCAACCGGTCAGCGACCTGCTGCGGGGTATCGTTGATTATTACGCCGAACAGTATGGGCTGGCAGATGCTGCTTTTGACAGGTACATGGCTGAGACCCCCGACCACGATGGCACACCTCTTTACTACAAAGCCCTCAGTATGTGGAAGATCGGGGATTACGAGGCTGAAATCGCTGTTTGGGACCAGTTGATAAACGATTTTCCCACGGATCAATACGCGCCGAAAGCCTACCTTGAAAAAGCGTCCACCTTATGGCGGTACATGCAGAAATACGAAGACTCTGCCAACACCCTTCTGCAATTCGTGGCGAGATACCCGGATGCGCCTGAGGCTCCAGAATATCTTCACACCGCTGGGATCATTCTTGAAATCGGGGGGTACCTCACCAGAGCATCAGAAACATGGCAGCGTGTGTTTAACGAATACCCTGGTTCTGAGAAAGCCAACCCATCGCTCTTTAAAGCCGGCATTGTCACCTACCGCCTGAAGAACTATCCGGAAGCGCGTGTTCTCTTCCAGCGCCTGCTTGTACTGGAAACCGCCCCAGAGGACAAAGCCGCGGCGAATTTCTGGATCGCCAAATGTTATCAACAGGAAAACCTTCAGAATGATGCACAGACCTACCTCGAGCAGGCAGCATCTGCCGACCCAACCGGCTACTACGGGATCCGCGCCCGAGAGGTTCTGGACGGTGTTGCAGCGTTTTCTCCGAACATCAACACGGATTTCGCCATCGACCTTGAAAAAGAAAGAGCCGAAGCGGAGGAGTGGCTGAGAGAGAAATTCTCCATCGACCGTGGCACCGATCTATCCACCCCAGGTGATCTCGCCAGTAATCCGCTTTTTCAGCGCGGCGAGGAGTTTTGGAAACTCGGTATGCGCGACAGCGCGAGGAACGAGTTTGACCAGCTGCGCAAGGAGCTCCAAACCGATCCCCTGAACACCTACCGATTAATTAACCACATGCTGGGCTTGGGTTTTTATCAGACCGCGTCGCTCGCCAGCCGGCAGGTGCTTGATCTCGCCGGGTTAACCCCTGAAGAGACTTTGACTGAACCTCCGGTGTATTTCAACCACATCCGGTTTGGGATCTTTTATAAAGATATCATCATTCCGGCCGCCGTCGAAAATGAACTCGATCCGCTGCTTGTGTTCAGCCTGATCCGCCAGGAAAGCCTGTTTGACGCCAGCATCACCTCAAGCGCCGGCGCCCGCGGGTTGATGCAAATTACCGAAGCAACCGGAGATACGATCGTGGCCAATTACGGCTGGCCTGAAGATTACACGCCCGACCTGCTCAAGATTTGGATCGATAAGTACGACGGGAGTGTGACAGCCGCGCTCGCGTCTTACAACGCCGGGGATGGAAATAACATGGAATGGATGGAACTCGCCCAGGGAGACATGGACCTGCTGGTTGAGGTCATCCGGTTCGATGAAACGCGGGACTACATCAAGTACATCACTGAGAATTACGAGATCTACAAAACACTCTATTCCCATCCATAATCACCCGGCATAACAAAAGAAAATCCCCAATCTTGATGATCGGGGATTTGTCGTGTCTTGGAAAATTACTTCGCTCTGTGCTTCAGCGCGGATTGCGCCGCGGCCAGGCGGGCAATGGGAACCCGGAAAGGAGAACAGGAAACGTAATTGTTGCCGATCCGATGACAGAAATCAATGGAAGCCGGATCGCCTCCATGCTCACCGCAGATACCCACTTCGAGGTTTACCCGGGCTGAACGTCCGTCTTCCACGGCGATCTTCATCAGTTTCCCGACGCCATCCTGGTCGAGTGTCTGGAACGGATTCTTTGGCAAGATGTCCTGATCAATGTACGTTACGAGGAAGTTACGCTCGGCGTCATCGCGGCTGTAGCCGAATGTCATCTGGGTAAGGTCGTTGGTGCCAAACGAGAAGAATTCCGCCACGCCGGCGATCTCCGCCGCGGTTACAGCTGCGCGCGGGATTTCGATCATCGTGCCAAACTTATACTCGAAGGTAACCTTCTTCTCTTCCATGACAGCCTTGGCGATCCGCACCAGCCTGGGTTGAATCCAGGTCAATTCATTAACATGTCCGGTCAGGGGGATCATGACTTCCGGTTTCGGATTCATGCCTTTGAGCGCCACGTTGGCGGCGGCTTCAAAGATGGCGCGCACCTGCATTTCGACGATTTCGGGCATGGCAATGCTCAAACGCACACCGCGCAATCCCATCATCGGGTTGCTCTCATGAAGATTCTTTACCGCGTCCATCATCTCGTCAAGTTCGGCGGCTTCTTTCAATTCACCCCGCCCAAGCACAAAATTGGAGAGTCCCTCTCCGCTCAACCGCAGCGCGATGATACGCGCCTGCAGGTCCTCAGCGGAAGGTAGAAATTCATGCAACGGGGGATCGATCAACCGGATGATGACCGGGTAGCCGTTCATTGCTTCAAACAAACCCTCAAAGTCCTTGCGCTGGGTCGGCAGCAGCTCGTCCAGGGCTGCGGTGCGTTCTTCGCTGGTCTTCGCCAGGATCATGCGTTGCACAATCGGCAGGCGCTCAGTTTCAAAGAACATGTGCTCGGTGCGGCACAAGCCGATTCCAACCGCACCGTAAGACCGGGCACGTTCCGCGTCCTTGGGGTAATCTGCGTTTGCCCAAACCTGCAGGCCCTTGGTAGGCCAGCCCTCTTTTGTCTGTCGGATGCCGGGGGTCGCGGAGATCTGATCCGCCCAATCGAGAAGGTTGAGCAGGTCGATCTGTTCCTCAAATTTCGGGGTTGTCAGGTGAAGTTTGCCGGTAAACACCTCGCCGGTCGTGCCGTCCAAAGAAATCCAATCACCTTCTTTTACCACCACACCGTTCACTTCCATCTGGCGTTTGTCGAGGTCGATCTTGACATTTGAGGCGCCGACGATGCAGGGAACGCCAAATTGCCTGGCGACCACCGCCGCGTGAGAGGTAGCGCCGCCTTCGCTGGTGAGAATGCCTTTTGCAGCCAGCATCCCGTGAACGTCATCCGGCTTGGTGAAGGGGCGCACCATGATGGTATCCTCGCCCTTTTCCTTGGTCTGTTTCTCAGCGGTATCGGCGTCGAAATAAACCTGGCCAACTGCCGCGCCGGGGGACGCGTTCACACCACTGGTGTAGTAACGGCCTTCATTGTGCGCGTACTTCTTGGTTTCGGTTGAAAATTGCGGATGTAAGAGCGTATCCACGTCTGCCGGGGAAACACGCAAAATGGCTTCTTCCCGGGTGATCAGGTGCTCGTTGGCCATGTCAATGGCGATCTTCACATTGGCCAACGCGGTGCGTTTCCCGTTGCGGCACTGGAGCATCCACAGCTTGCCATGCTCGATCGTGAATTCAACATCCTGCATATCACGGTAATGGAGCTCGAGTTTCTTTACGATCTCGAGGAATTCCTTGTTCGCTTCCGGAAGATCCTTGCCGAGATGCTCGATCTTCTCCGTGTTGCGGATCCCCGCGACCACGTCCTCGCCCTGCGCGTTCAGCAG
>CAYYBP010000151.1:0-4848 GCA_964470275.1 uncultured Anaerolinea sp.
ATGTAAAATAAGAAGGAATTGGTAGAAGATAACGTAACTATATTGATTTTTTCCTCAATTAATGTCATAATTAGGGAGTAGCAGGAGGAATTATGGGTGATCAGTTGAATGACGATGAGTGGCGCCAGGTGCGTCTTGACCGCCTGGGGTTGAAGGAGGATCCTTTTAAGTTATCCGCCGACCCGCGCTACCTGTATCTCGGGCCGGAGCACCTGGCGGTTTACCGCCAGGCGCAGGGCGTTATTTCACGCCGGCGCGGGTTGGCGCTGATCACCGGCGATATGGGCATGGGCAAGAGCTCCCTCGCCCGGCGCCTGTACGACGTCTACGCCTCCGAGGAAATGATGGACGTCTGCTACATCCACACCGCCGCCTTCAAATCCGCCATGGACGCCGCGCGCCAGATCTCGGAGGTGCTCGGTGTTCCCCGCCTGCGCTCCTTCCAGCTGCAGATGGAGGAGCTGGAGAAATTTATGGCCGGCGCCTACACCGCCAACCACAACGTGGTGGTCATCCTGGATGACGCGCAGTTGATGGAGCCCGAGGCGCTGGAGGTGCTGCACCGCCTGTACAACTTCGATTACGACGCCAAGGTGGCCCAGGTGCTGGCTTTCGGCCAGTCTGAAATGGGGTCCCTGTTTGAGCTCAACAAGGCGGTCAACGCGCGCGTCTTTGTGCGCCTGGCGCTGCCGCCGCTCACCCTCTCCAGCGCGCTGCAGATGGTGCTCTTCAGGCTCAGCGTCGCCGGGCGCTCCATGCCCCTCATCAATGACGACGCGTTCGAAGTGCTCTACGAAAAATCCCAGGGTGTGCCGCGCGAGATCATCCGACTGTGCGCCCTTTCCATGGATTACCTGCTCGAGAGCGATGAATCCATGATCACCCTGGATATCGCACGAAAGGCGAATTAAGCATGGCTTCAAACCCGAACACCAACCGCAACGCCTGGGTGCAGCTGTATGAAGCCCGCCGCATCCCCAGCGAACCGGAAACCCGCTCGCCGGGCCGACCGCCGGGAATTGTTCCCCGCCGCAAAGTGGGGCTGACGCTTTCCCAGGGCGAGATCACCGAGCTTGAGACCTGGCGCCAGCGGCTTTCAGACATTCTGCACCGTTCCGTCTCCGCCGGTGAAACCGTCGGCATTCTCACCCGCATCTGCACCACGCGCTTCAACCGCCTGGACGACCAGGACGAGATCGCGGCCCTGGCGCAGCTGGTGGAGAAACTGGTTGGCGAGGAATGAATAATTTCTTCCATAAAATACCGCAATTAAAGGAAGAAAAAACTGACCTCATTAACGGGCGAAAAAACAACCGTTGTTCCCCAATTTGGGGCTTGATTAATAGAAATAATGTTCTATAATTAGAACGGTGAATCGGTGATCATGGCAGGCAGAACGCAAGGCGCGGAAAGATGACAGGCATGGACCAGGGCGTACAGGGACAATCCTTGGGGGTCGAGCGGCCGGGTTTCCAGCAGGCGTGGGAGATGGTGCTGGGAGACCTGCGCGCCGATATGTCACGCGCCCTATACGAGACCTGGGTCCAGCCGCTCAAACCGCTCGGCTACCAGGACCGCACCTTCACCGTGGGAGCGTACAACAACTACGGCCGCGAGTGGGTGAGGGAGCGCCTTGGCTCGCGCATCACGCGCCTGCTTGAAGGTCTTTACGCCGAACCGGTGACCTTCAGCGTCGTGGTCTCCAACGGTTTCTACCGCGAAGGGCAGGGGGCGAAACCCGCCCTCAACACCGCCCCGCGTGATACACTCTCCACCGAACCGGACGCGCTGACCGGCAAGGAAGACCCCGCGGCTTCGCCTGAAGACCTGGCCGGCAGCGGGCGCTCCCGCAAGGTGATGCTGCAGCGCGCCTACGGCACCGAGCGCGCCCGGCTTATCCAGCCCGAACGTGGCATGTTCGTCACCGGCTACCTGTTCACCAACTGGCTGCCGCTGCTGGGGCATTCCGCCTTCACCATCATCATGGCTGCCCGGTCGATGTGCTACTGGAACCCCATCACCGGCGAGCTGCGCAACGTGGTTGAAACCGAGATGGGCGAGCTGGCCGAACGCGCCGCCGTCTCCGTCCGCACCGTCAAAGACGTGCTCAACGCCGAGCTGGTGCAGCGCTACTTCCTGCGCTACCGCGTGCGGCGCGTGATGACCTCCAACGGCGTGCGCACCGCTGGCATCTCGCTCCAGGTGCGCATGGACGATCCGCTCACCCCGCTCGACCAGGTCAAGACCGGCCTAATGGAAGAGGAGGAGTGGTACCTGCCCGAATTCTCCGGCGAGAAGGAATGACACCTCAACCGGTGCACCGCGGGGTCATCGATTAATTTTCCAGCCTAATCTGCACACAAAATCCAGAAAGGTCTAACAACATCCGCAATTTTGCCTGCGCGCGTCCCGCGGCTCGCAGGCGGGCAACCCTACATCAGCGGGCATCCCGTTTTCACCCGCCTGGTTGGATTTGATTCAATAAGTGCTATAGTATATTCGTAATTAAGTCCCTGGTTGAGAGAAACCTTTCGTTTACAACGCCGCTTCACCACCGCCTGCCAGGAGGGGTTGTTTTTTTCCTTAGCTATTACGGAGATATGCAATGGAAAGCGAATCCCCGGTCCGTCTCACCCCCGTTCAGAAACTCATTCTCATCCTGTTGTTTATTGCGGCAGGCTCGCTGATCATCGTGGTCTTCTCGCCGTGGCGCCCATTGCTTAAACTCCGCCCGGATTATTACGGGCGGTTCGCGCTGCTGGCGTTTTTCGGGCTGATCTACTGGCTTTTCCGCCGCAGCCCGCGTCTGCGACCGTACAGCCAGATCGTGCTGGGTCTCTTGATCCTCGCCCTGGTTTTTACGCTGGACTGGTTCATCGGGCGCTTCTATTATGACACCCTGAATTTTGACGATAAAACCCCGGCGCAATGGGCGGTCATCAAGGCGAACGAGTGGATGCGCGTCTGGCCGGTGATCGTCGTGTGCACGTTGTGCGCCGGCGGCGGGTTGGGCTCCATCTACCTGCAGCGCGGAAAACTCAAGCTGGGACTGATCATCGGGTTTGTTCTGTTCCTCGCCTTTCTCCTGACCGGGATACCCGTGGCGAACGCTTTGTTCCAGGGCAAAGACCTGACCCTCGCGCGGGTGCTGCCATGGACGCCCTGGCTGCTTATTTATTGTTTTGCCAACGGCGCCAACGAAGAGCTCATGTTCCGCGGTCTGTTCCTTAAGAAACTCGAACCGTTCCTTGGAAAGTTCCTGTCCAACCTGATGGTCGCGCTGGTGTTCACCCTCATCCACCAGGGCGCGAATTACACCTCGAGCACGCTGATGTTCCTGGCCGTCACGTTTCCGCTGGCGCTGCTCCTGGGCTGGCTGACCCAAAAGACCAACGCCCTGTGGGCATCCATCCTGCTGCACGCGGGCATGGACATCCCGGTGATGATCGGCATCTTTTCCAATCTATGACCCGGGGTAACTTGCGATATGCGCATAGATATAAGTGTATGTATAGATTACCCATAACGCCGGCCTGGTTTGACAGGGGAGGGGACCTGGCACGTCACCGAACAAGCGTTCATGACTACCGCGGGGTATGCCCCGACGGTAGTTCTTTAATTGGAGGTTGCAATGCCTGCTCTCAATATTAACCGCTTCCTGCGATTGTCCCCCTGCGCGGTGATGCTGCTCGTGCTTCTCTCGGCCTGCCAGCTGGCGGCGCCCCCATCCACGCCGACCCCCAGCGCGACGCCGCTGCCCACACAAACCCCCACCATCACGCCCACCCCCGCGCCGCGCGAGATGGGGATCGATGATCTGCAGGCGGATTGCGCCGCGCTCGATGAACGCGACACGACCGTCATCCTCAAGGGCAGGGTCTTCCTGCCGGATGAAACGATCTACGGGTACGAGGGCTGGTACGGCGTCGACCTGATCACCGGATCGCGCATGACCGTCCTGTTTGCCATCGGCGACGGAGCTAACCAGATGCGGCAGCTGCCGCAGTTCTTTCACGAGCAGAGCCTGCTGGTCCATGACGCCGCGGAGCGCGAGATCCGGCAGGGACACGAGGTGAGGGTAACCGGCCGGCCGAAGTACCGCGCCGACAGCGAGACCCGCCGCTGCGAACTGTGGGTCGACGAGGTGGAATCCCTCATGCCGGCGGACACGCTCGAACCGGCCGATGTCACGGTTGAGGAACTGAACGACGACGACAATATCTACGAATGCGGCGACCTCGAATTTTCCCGCAGGTTCGTCCGTCTCACTGGCGAATTGCGCGTAGATAATTTCCTCTCCAACTGCCGGCTGGGGATCTGCTCGGCTGTTTTCAAGGATGCCAGCGGCAGTTTGACCATCTACCTCGAGGAGGGGGAGGGGGCCAACCAGATGCGGAGCCTGCCTTCCGCTTTCACCGGCCAGGACCTGGTGGTGCAGGACGCCGGCGGCGTGGTGGTGGATAACGCGGCAGCCAGCGTGGTGGGTGTGGTGCGGCAGGCTGATAAAGGTGTGTGTGAGATGACGGTGTATGAGATTGAGTCATTTGTAACCCAGTAGTCTTGTTAGGAATTTTCTTCATGAGATAAAATTGCTTTCAGCGATATATAAAAACCAAAAACAATCTAAAAGCGTATGAGAAGACAAACCTTCATTACATTTGTTTTGAGCGCAATTCTCTCAATTTTATTAACTTCCTGCCAGGGTTTGTCTATCCCAATATTTTTGTTTTCCACGCGGACGCCAACCCCAACGGTGAAACCTACACTGACCCCTAAGCCAACCATAACCCCCACTCCAGCCCCTCAACTTATACAACCATCCTTCCTGCTCGATAATTGCGCCCGGCT
>CAYYBP010000152.1:0-4781 GCA_964470275.1 uncultured Anaerolinea sp.
ATTTCGTTGTACTCCACCTGGTTGGGCGGGGTGAAACCTTCACCACGGATAAACGGCAGCCGGCGGTAGAAAGGCAGGTTACCGCCCTGTCGGTACAGGTTGCCGCCTGAACCGGCGCGTGAACCCTGACCCTTTGTACCACGGCCGGCGGTCTTTCCCTGTCCGGCTGAGATGCCGTGTCCCTTGCGTTTGGGGGATTTCTTGGCACCAATACTGGGCATAAGATCATGTAATTTCATTTGACTTCCTGCTCTTCCACTTTAACGAGATGATTTACTTTCATCAACATTCCTCGGATGACCGGCGTGTCCGCCTGTTCCACGGTTTGATTGATGCGGCGCAAACCAAGTGCGCGGATGGTCGCTTTATGCTTTTCAGAGTAACCGATCGCGCTCTTTATGAGTGTAATCTGCAACATCTTGGCAGCTTCTTTTTTCTTAGGCATTCTTCCTCCGTTCCCAGTAAGGCATCAACTCCTTAACGGGTTTCCCACGGCGTGCCGCTTCGGTTTCCGGAGATTTCAACTGCGAGATCGCTTCAATTGTCGCTTTTACGACATTCAACACATTCGCGCTTCCCAATGACTTGGTGAGAATATCGTGCACACCCAGTACTTCCAGTACCGCGCGCACACCACCAGCGGCGATTACACCAGTACCTGCTGAAGCAGGTTTTAGCAGAACCACAGCGCCGGCAGTCTTTCCCACTACTTCATGCGGGATGGTTGTTCCACTCAAAGTGACCTTCCGCAGGTTCTTATGGGCGCGCTCGGTTGCCTTGCGCATCGCGTCGGGTACGGCGTTGGCTTTTCCGATTCCGATGCCGATCTTGCCGTTGTTGTCACCAACAACGATCGTCACCCGGAACTGGAAGCGGCGTCCGCCTTTGACCACTTTGGCGACACGAGCGATTTCGATCACACGCTCATCGAACTGTGCTTCTAAGGGTTGATAATCCATCATATCCATAAAATATGCCCTCTATCTTTTCTGTATGCCTTAAAACTCGAGGCCTGCTTCACGAGCAGCGTCCGCGAGCGCTTTCACGCGCCCGCTGAACTTAAAACCGCCGCGGTCAAACACAACCTGCGAGATCCCCTTGTTCTTCGCTCTTTTTGCCACGAGCTCACCAACCAGGCGGGCTTGTTCCAGTTTCTTGATCCCATCCGTTTTGGCGCGCAGTTCGTGGTCGATACTTGAGGCGGATGCCAGGGTAACGCCGGTGCTGTCATCGATCACCTGGGCATAGATTTCAGCCAGGCTGCGGAAAACACTCAGGCGGGGTCGTGCTTCGGTACCGCTCACGAGCTTGCGAACACGGCGGTGCCTTCGGATTCTTGCTTCATTGCGACTATTATTTGCCATTTTCACTCACCTGTCTTACCCTTTCGCCTTGCCAGCCTTGCCAGCTTTACGGCGGATTTTCTGCCCCTTGTAACGGATGCCTTTGCCGAGATACGGTTCGGGCGGGCGGATCTTGATGATATCCGCGGCAAGTTGTCCGATAACTTCACGGTCAGATCCATTGATCTTTACCAGGCGGGCTTTGCTGTCAATTTCAAAATGGATGCCCGCCGGAGGTTCGATCTTGAATGGATGTGAATAACCCACATAAAGAACCAGGGTTTCGCCTTCCATTTCAACCCGGTAGCCCACGCCTTCCACTTCCAGCTCGGTGGTAAAACCGGTCGAAACCCCTGTGACCATGTTGTACAGTAATGCGCGGCTTGTGCCATGCAAAGCCCGCACATTCGCAGCTTCAGAATCGCGAGTCAAAACGAGCCTGCCATCTTCTTTCGTGATGGTGATATCAGGTGAAAACTCGCGTTTCATTTCTCCCTTCGGTCCTTTGACCTTGACTTCGGACCCGTTGATTTCAACCTGGACCGATTCCGGAAGCGTGATTGGTAGTTTTCCTATACGAGACACTTTACTATCCTCCTTAATCCCATCGGGCTACCAGACCTTGCAGAGAACTTCGCCGCCAATACCAAGTTGGCGAGCCCTCTGTCCGGTCATGACACCCTTTGGAGTGGACAGGATAGCAATACCCATACCTGCCAGAACCCAGGGGATTTCCTGCTTCTTGGAATAAATGCGGCGACCTGGCCGGCTAATTCTTTCCAGTCCGGTGATCACTGGGGTGCGCTCTCGGCGCTCACCCACATACTTGATCTTAACCCTCAGAGTCATGATGCCAGGTTTGTCGCTTTCAACAACTTCGTATCCATCAATGAAACCTTCCTCTTTCAAGATCCGTGCGATCTCGTTCTTCATCTTTGAGTAAGGCATAGCTACCACCGATTGATTGGCCATGACGCCATTCCGGATACGGGTCAACATATCAGCAATTGGATCATTAACACTCATGTTTCTTCCTCCGAATTGGCATTACCAGGATGACTTGGTCACGCCGGGGATCTCGCCTTCGAGAGCCAGCTCTCTAAAGCAAATACGGCACAACCCGAACCGGCGCAGATAGCCCCGCGGTCTTCCGCAGCGCTTGCAGCGATTACGCACCTGATTGGAATGTTTCCGTCTTAATTCACGATATTCCATGCATTTCTTAGCCATATTAATCCTTCCTGAAAGGCATGCCCAGCATTTGCAGCATGGCCGCAGCCTGGTCGTCAGAGGGGGCAGTCGTCACGATGGTGATTTCCATTCCACGTACCTTGTCCACCTTATCGTATTCGATCTCCGGGAAGATGATTTGTTCCCGCAGACCCAAAGTGTAATTGCCTCTCCCGTCAAATGATTCCGCGGAAACCCCACGAAAATCACGCACACGGGGAAGAACGATATTCATCAAGCGGTCAAGAAATGCCCACATTTTCTCACCACGCAGTGTAACCGCCGTGCCGATGGCGCGGCCTTCACGAAGCTTGAAATTGGCAATGCTTTTGCGAGCCTTGGTGATGACAGGTTTTTGACCGGTAATGGCGCTCAGATCCTGCACAGCAGCATCCAGCGCTTTGGGGTTCTCGTTCGCTTCACCCATACCGATATTGATGACAACCTTTTTGATCCTGGGGACCTGCATGACATTGGTCAATCCCAGTGACTTCATCAAAGCCGGTGAGACTTCCTGTTGATATTTTTCTTTCAGTATATTCATCACAAATTTCTCCCAAACGGCTTAGTCATCGATCATCGCGCCGCATTCTTTACACTGGCGCTTGGTCTTGTCACCATCCCGCACCAATGCCACGCGGGTGGGTTTATTGCATTTCTTGCACACCACCATCACGTTCGAGACACTGACGGGAGCCTCAAATCGAACAATTCCAGGGTTCACGGTTCTGCCTTGCGATTGCACCTGGCGCTGGTGTTTTACGCGTGTGTTCACGCCCTGCACCACAACCCGATTCTCCGCGGGTAAGACCTTGATCACCTCTCCGCGTTTACCCTTGTCATCTTCCTGACCGTTGATCACCTGGACCTGATCGCCTTTTCGAATCTTAACTTTCATCTGATCGCTCCTCTCTCCTCTTATAAGACTTCCGGGGCCAGAGAGACGATCTTCATGAACCCTTTTTCGCGCAACTCACGCGCAACTGGGCCGAAGATGCGTGTACCCTTCGGATTCTGCCCATCAGCATCCAGGATCACGGCAGCGTTGTCATCAAAGCGGATGGTCGAACCATCCTGCCGGCGCCATTCTTTGGATGCGCGCACGATTACTGCTTTGACAATTTCGCTCTTCTTGACCGAACCCTGAGGTGCGGCGGCTTTAACTGTCGCTACCACAATATCACCTACGCGCCCGTACTTACGCCTGGACCCACCCACCACTTGGATCACAAGCAGTTCACGCGCGCCAGTATTGTCCGCAACTTTTACGCGGGACTCTTGTTGGATCATTCAGACGCCTCCTCAGCCACATCCAGCGTCTTTACTTCGCGCTTGATGATCGACTGCACCATGAATGTTTTTTCCTTCGAGACAGGCGCGCATTCCACCACAACGACCTTGTCACCGATCGCGCAACCCAGTTCATCATGGGCTTTGATCTTGTGTGTGGCGTGAACAACCTTGCGGTAAAGCGGGTGGCGGTAACTCCGCGACACCTCAACCACAACGGTTTTCTGCATTTTGTTACTGGTTACAACACCTGTTAATCGGCGGCGTTGATTCATTTTCCACCTTCAACTTTCTTGCCTAACTCGCGTTCGCGTAAAATCGTTTCGTACAGCGCAATCTGACGTCGGGTAGCTTTCATCCGGCTGGTGTCGGTTAATTGCCCGGTCACCACCTGGAAGCGGAAATTCATCAACTCGTTGCGAGTATCCGCGAGCTTCGTCTTGAGCTCTTCAGTGGACAGTAATCGAATCTCTGCAGTTTTCATAGACTCTCTCCTGCACCCTGGCTGCGCGCCATTACCTTGGTTTTGATCGAGAACTTATGTGAAGCCTGGTTGAGGGCTGCGATCGCCTCATCATGGTCCAGTCCACTTACCTCGAACATAATTCTGCCCGGTTTCACCACCGCGACGTAATACTCCACGTTACCCTTGCCTTTACCCATACGGGTTTCGGGCGGGCGGTGAGTGTACGGCTTATCTGGGAAGATCCGGATCCATACTTTTCCGTGGCGTTTCATCGCGTGGACGATGGTGCGGCGGGCGGCTTCGATCTGCCGGGCGGTTACCCAACCAGGCTCAACAGCCTGCAGGGCATACTCACCCAGGATCATCTCTGCGCCGCGCAACGCTCTACCTGTCATACGTCCGCGCATTGTTTTTCGCCATTTAACACGTTTTGGCATCAACATAGCTGCTAC
>CAYYBP010000153.1:0-4740 GCA_964470275.1 uncultured Anaerolinea sp.
GGTTTTTCGCAGTAGACCGCTTTTTGATGTTCGAGCGCGGTCACGACCTGGCGCGAGTGATGCTGGTGCCGGGTGAGTATGGCCACACAATTGATATCCGGATCACTCAACACCTCCTCGTCGGATGTGGAGGCGTAGCGAAAACCATAACGCCTGGCGGTGTGCTGCGCGCTCAAGCCCGAGGCGGTGGCGATGCCCACCAGTTCCGCCTGCCCGGTCTTGCGCATCGCGGGCAGGAAGACCGCCTGGGCGTAGTTCCCCGCGCCTAATACGCCAACCCGCACGCTCTGCCTCGCGGTTCCTACCGCGCCAGGCGCGGCGATTTTGCGGGTCATGTTGCTTTCGTCCGCGGTTTCCGGGTAGGTGAGCAGCACGCCCAGGAAGGGCTTATGTGTCTTGCCCAGGATGAGCTCGTACGCCTGGGGGGCGTCGCTGATCGCGAAACGGTGGGTGATCAGGGGTCGCACGTCGATCTTGCCGGATGCCAGGAGGTCAACGAAAGCCTGCAAATTGCGGTTCTCGGTCCAGCGCACGTACCCGATCGGGTAATCCACGCCCTCTTCTTCGTAGCGTGGATCGTACCTGCCGGGGCCGTACGAACGGGATACTTTGAACTGGATTTCTTTTTCATAGTAGATCTTGCGTGGGATGTTCAACCCCACCGCGCCAACCGCCACCACGCTGCCGCGGTCGCGCGCCAGCTGCCCGGCGAGTTCAACCGGGTCGTCGGAGGTGGTGTCAGCGCAGATCAATACGTGGTCAAACCCGCGTCCGCTGGTCAGCCCGGAGGCGTGCGCAAGGCACGATTCCCTGTTAGCCGCGTTGAAGCCCATGTTGTGCGCCAGGGCGACGCGGTCACCAGCCAGGTCGGTGCCAAACACCTGGCAGCCGGCTGCCCGCGCGATCTGGGCGGTGAGGAGACCCAGCAGGCCAAGCCCGATCACGCACACGCTCTCACCGACCTGGGGGGCGGAAAGGCGGAAACCGTGCAGGGCGATGGCTCCCAGGGTGGTGAAGGCTGCGGATTCGAAATCCACGTTATCCGGCAGGTGCACCATCAGATTCTTCGGGATCACCCCGTACTCGGCGTGCACGGCGTACCCCCCGCCAGCACAGGCCACCCGGTCGCCGGGCTTAAAATCAGCCAGGTCCGGCGAAACCTCAACGATGGTCCCGGCGGATGAGTATCCGAGGGGCATCGGTTGATCAAGTTTATTTAATGAAGCTTCGATCGTTGGAAGGATGCCTTCCCGCCTGGCCTTGCTGAGCACCTGTTTAACCAGGTCAGGGCGTGAGGCTGCCTTGCCCACCAGGTTCTTTTCAGCAAAACCCACCACCATGCGCTCGGTTCCCGCAGAAACCAGTGATACTGCTGTGCGCACCAGCGCAGCGCCGCGGCGCACCCGGGGAACCGGAACTTCCTCGACAACGGTCTTGCCATCATTCAAGTGCTGGAGTATTTGCTTCATGCCTCACCTCTATCAGATTATATTCTATTATAGCGTCACGATTTCCGCAGTGTTTACCACGTTGAAGGGAGATTTCATTCACCTGGAATGGAACTTGCACCTATTAATTGGAGACCGTTCCAGTTACGGAGGACGTATGTTTAAGAAGATATTCTGGTTCACAATTTTGATCATTATGGTCGCCTGCACCATTTATCTTGCCAGGGGGCTCAACGTGGAGATCCACGCTGCGCCGGCCGCCGGCGACGCGAAGGACAGTATTTCAACCCCCCTGGCCTTCAACGCTGATGCATCCGGCACGTTAACCAACACGCAAGCCCCAACTCAGCTGGTCATCACTGCCGCCCCGGAGACGCCTGTTCCACCCGCGGCGACTGAAAAACCTACCAGCGCGTTCCTGATCATCCCCCGCGAGCAGGCCGCGGCAGCGGCGGTATCTTCACCCACCCCGTTTGTCGCGCAATACAAGTTCCAGGTTTTCAACCCGGTCTACCTGGATAACTTCGCCCATCAACAGGCCGGCTGCAACTGGACCGGTGTGGCGGGGCAGGTGTTTGATGAATACGGCGATACGGTCAACAACATCGTTGTCAAGGTAACCGGCACCTGGAACGGCTCGCCGGTCTCGCTGATCGGTATCACGGGCATGGTTGATGGTCAGCCATATGGCCCGGGCAGCTACGAAATCATGATCGGCAACAAACCCATGGACACCGTCAGCGAGCTGATGATCCAGCTCTTTGACACCAACGCCCACCCGCTCACCAGCCCGACCGTGTTTGACACCAGCGCCAACTGCAAACGGAACCTGGTGATCATCAATTTCTCGAAAAAGTAATCCTGATTCGCCAAAATTCTGACCCGGTGCCCGCTGTGCGCCGGGTCGCTTTGTTGCTGGGGTATAATTCAGACAATGGAAGGTAAGATTTCCGGGGATTTTTATAGTTCCGCAATGATCCGCAGAATGGTGCGTTTCTGGTGGCTCCTGCCCCTGTTGATCGTTGCCGGCGGATTGCTCGGCTACCTGGTTTCCCGCGTTCAAAAACCGCTCTATGAATCCACAGCCGTGATCACCACGGTGATCGATTACGCCTACGCCGGCAGATTGACCGATTTCGAAGAAGACCATCTCCTGAATGCCATCGGCGATGTGGTCGTGTCCGACGAAGTCATCAATGCGGTCTTGAGCCAGGCGGAGGAGGAAGGGATCGTCGCACACGGTCAGCTTTCCCGCGAGGACCTGGCGCTTTCACGCCAGGGCTACCGTTGGGAGCTCAGCGTTCGCTGTCCGGATGCCCTCGTTGCCCAAAAGCTCACCCGGTTGTGGCTCGATCACGCTCTCCTCGCGCTCGAGAATATCCGCCAGAACTCGATCAACGCCGTTGCCGAGTTTGCCGCCCAGGAAGCCGTCGGCGCCTGCTTCTCGCAGGCGGTCGTTCTTGAGCCGTCCTCTGCCTTTTGCACCGTCGAGGACATGCAGGCTTTGCAGGAACACATATCCACGCTGCCCCAAAGTGCTGAGAATGAAAGCCTGCTTTCACGCCTGCTGCTTTCACGCATCAGTTTCCAGGTGACGCGCGAGCCTGATCTTCCGGTAACCCCGGTCCGCCTGGGTGGGAACGTTTCCACGTTTGCTGGGGCGCTCGCGGGATTGATCATTGGCATCCTGCTGTTGGTGCTGGGCTTTCCTCGACAGCGTTCAACGAGTCGGTGACGTGACCAATCGAGTATGGCAAAAAACACTTGAAATCCTGTGGGCGCTGCTGGTCATCGCCCTGCCGTTTACCAGCCTGCCGCTGGTGATGAAATTGACCGGCTCCAGTTCGGTCGCGCCGGCATCGCTCCTTTTCGTGATTCCCCTCGTCCTTCTTTACTTCCCCGTGCTGCTCAAGAAAGATCAACCACTTCCTTTCCTCGTCAGACCGGTGCTGTTGTTCTTCCTGTTTGCCTTGCTCACGATCCCTCTGGCGGTGCTCACGCCGGTGCCGGATTTCAAACAGCAGTCCATTACGAGGGCGGGGTTGGAAGGCGCCGTCACCCTGGGACTGGGTTTGTTGTTTTACCTGGCTGCCGTCAGCCTGCCGAATTCGGTCCGCCGCATCAACCTCACGCTGCAGCTGCTCAACTGGACGGGTCTGGCGCTTGTCGTCTATTCGATTCTCCAGGTTACGCTCGAAATGGTGATCCCATCCGCCAAGCCGGGGCTGAATGCCTTTCACGCCCTGCTTTCGCCGACCCGCCTGCTTGAAGATCGCATGCAGGGATTCGCGGCAGAACCCTCCTGGCTGGCCCACATGCTGAACCTGGTATTTCTGGCGTACTGGCTGGCTGCTACGCTCAACCGCACCAGCGCGCACCGTTTCAGGATCTTGCGTCTGTCATTGGAAAATATTCTCCTGGTATTGGGCGTGGTCGCGTTGGTCGGAACGCTCTCACGCGGCGGCCTGGCTGCCTTTATGCTCGTGCTCGGATTCGTTTTTGCCCTCTTGAACATCCGCCTGGCGAGGTGGCTTACAACCAGGTTTGGCAAAGGCAGGCGGGCGGTTGTTACCGCAGCTATCACGCTGCTTTTGATCGTCATGTACGCGATTATCGCCCTGGCTGGATTGTGGGGATTGAGCCGCGTTGACCCGCGGATGGAGATGGTTTTCCAGTTCACGCAAGGTGAGGCGAATCCGCTGCTGGAATACGCTGAAAACCTCAAGTTCGGCGAGCGTGTCATCTACTGGCAGACCGGTTGGAACATCTTCAACGACCACCCGTTGATGGGCGTCGGGGTGGGCTTTTCAGGGTTCTATTTTCCGCAATACCTGCCGGATTTCGGCTGGCAATTGAGTGAGACGCGGGAGTTGCTCTTCCGCTCAGACGGGTTATTAAACATCAAAAACCTTTGGACAAGATTGCTGGCCGAAACCGGCATTATCGGTTTTGCCTTGTTCATAACCTTTTTAGTTGTGTTTGCCATAACCGCGGTGGAAATGATAAACTCAGGCAGGGGGATGAGGAGGCGCTCCTTCAGCCAGTCGAGGAGTTCCAAGGGATCGGCCGGGGCGTAACCCGGCGCGACGCGCTGGAGCCTGCCTTCCAGCTCCGCAACAAGGTGCGGCGGTATCCGCGGGCGGAGGCGCGAGGAGTGGAGGACCTCGTCGAGGATGCCGCGGCTGAGCCCCGAGGGGCGTCGGCTTTCCGGCGTATCGTCTTCGTACACGTATTTGTTCGTCTGCCGCCAGATGAGGCCGTCGCAGAACGGGGACGGCTCGTCGTTCTCGAC
>CAYYBP010000154.1:0-4737 GCA_964470275.1 uncultured Anaerolinea sp.
ACGCTGTGGCAGGGTGGCTTCATCCAAAATCTCATCCTTGTACATTCCGGTCAGCGGGACCTCGGCGGTCGGCACCATCCACAGGTCTTCTTCGATGTCGTGGTATAGGTTATCCTCAAATTTGGGCAGCTGGCCGGCGGCAAACAGGGTTTCAGCTTTGACCATGAACGGCGTATAGCGCTCGGTGTACCCCTGGCGGCTGTGCAGATCGAGCATCCAGGCGATCAAGGCGCGCTGCATCCGGGCGGCAGCGCCATTGAGAATGTAAAAGCGCGAGCCTGTCAGCTTGACCCCGCGGTCGAAGTCGATCAGACCCAATTTAGGACCAAGCTCCCAGTGCGGCAGGGGGGTGAAATCCATCTGCGGGATTACGCCCGAGGTTCGAAGGACAACATTTTCATTTTCATCCCGGCCGACTGGTGTGGAGGGGTGGGGGATGTTGGGAATGTTCGCCAGCAAGCCCTGCAGATCCTCTTCCACTTTGCGGGTCTTTTCGTCCAGGCTGGTGATTTCCTCACCGACCGCCCGCATGGCCTCGATCTTGGCTTGGCGTTCAATCGCGTCTTTAGTCTGGCTGATCGCTTTAGAAACGCTGTTGCGCTCAGCTTTGAGCGCTTCCACCTTAACCAGCAACGCGCGGCGCTGCGCGTCAAGCTCCAGCAGCGAATCCACCACGCCCGCGTCCATCTGGCGGTCCGCCAGGGCTTTGCGCAGGGTATCAGGTTGTTCACGGATGAAATTCAGGTCTAACATAATCCACCTCGCTTAAGAAATAAATAACGCCCCCATCCAGCTGCAGGACGAGGGGCGCGCTCGTGGTGCCACCTGCATTTGCTCTCCTCGGAGAGCCTCTTTGAGGCAGATAACGGTGCCACCGGTCTCCTTACGGTCGTGAGACCCCTGCGGAGACGACCCACCTGTTGAGGTGTCCGGGCTGGAAATTGCTGATCATGTTCACCGCCTCGCACTGACCGGCGGCTCTCTGGAGAAAATGGTCGGCAACCTTTCCCGGGTTGGTCGTTGGCTAGATTATACCTTATCTTGATCCTGTCTTTTCTGGAAGGATAAGAGACATCCGCATGCAGAGCTCATTTCTGTTTTGGAATGCTTATTGCACGTATTTTTGTTACAATAAATTGGCTATGGACGAAAACGCGCTTATTCAAGATGCTCTCAAGGGTGAAGTAGACGCCTTCAACCGCCTGGTGCTGGCTTACCAGGATCTGGCGTTCAACGTTGCCTACCGCATGCTCGCTGACGAAGACCTGGCAGCCGACGCGGTGCAAAACGCGTTCATTTCAGCCTACCGCAACCTGCGCAGCTACCGCGGCGGTTCCTTCAAAGCGTGGGTCATGCGCATGGTCACCAATGGCTGCTACGATGAGCTGCGTCGACAAAAGCGCCGTCCCACCGTCCCGCTTGAACCGGTCAGCCGTGATGACGGCGAGGAGATGGAATCCGCGGAGTGGCTGGCATCGGAAGATCCTCAGCCCGAGGATGCTTTTGACCAGGCGGAACTCGAACACGCCTTGCAGCACTGCCTGGAGAACCTGGCGCCGGAATTCAGAGCGGTGGTGGTGCTGGTGGACGTGCAGGGAATGGACTACGACGAGGTCTCGCAATCCGTTCACACCCCCCTGGGTACAGTGAAGAGCCGGCTGGCACGCGCGCGCCTGAAATTGCGCGACTGCCTGCAGAAATTTCAGGAACTTCTTCCACCCCAATTTCGTCTAAATGGTGGAGCCCGCTGATGACCGAGAAACTAACACAAAGAGACTGGATGCTGATTTCAGCCTATATTGATTCGCGCTTGAGCCCGTCGCAAATAGAACACATAGAAGGCAGACTCAAGGCTGATTCGCAGTTTAAGGCTGCCATTGACGAAATCGCCTATACCCGCCGCCTGCTGCGCTCTCTCCCACAAAAACACGCCCCGCGCAATTTCACCCTTGCCCGCGAAACTACGAAAGCCCCGCTCAAGGCCTTGTGGTTGCAGCCGGCTTTGAGCTACGCTTCCGTCCTTTCCGCGCTGTTGCTGGTGGTGGTGTTCGCCGGTTCATACCTGTTGGGTGGAACCAGTTTGGCGACGCCTAAAACCAGCGCGCCCATGGTGGAAATGCTGCCAGCTGACTATGCCGTCACCGAGGACCAGGCGCCAAAGATCATCCAATGGAATCCGATGCTGGGAATGGGTGGTGGCGGCGGCGCACCCGACATACAGGAGATATACACCGGGGGTGATGGCATCGGCGGTGCTGGCGGACCGGGCTTCGTGACCGAGGAGATCTCAACCGCTGAACCAGTAGCAGCGCCGGACGAGATGGTGCTCGCGCAGGACCCCCCGGCTGATGCCTCCCCGTCAGAAGGGGAACGGACGCTTGAACCAATCGCGACCGATGAGCCGGCTGCGGACCTGCCGATGGTTGCCGCTGCCCCGAATGAACAACCGACCCAGGAACCGTTGACGATGGAACCTCCCGCGCTGAAGGCCACGGAGGAACCCATGATGGAGCCAACCCCGCTGGCTGAACCTGATGCATCTCAACCGAAAGGCGATCTTTCTACCCTGATCCTTGGTGTGCCGGATACGACCCAGCAGGGGGAGGTTATCTCAGTAGGCCAATCCACCCCGCCATCTTTACCAATACAGACCCGCCTGCCATACCTGCTGCTGGCGATACTTGGCGCGATAACCCTGCTCTCTGGGGCGGCCGCGCTGGTTCTGCGAAGGCGATAATTGCATTCCCGAGTTCATTTTAAATTTTGCCCTTTATGCGCCACTCCCCTGGTTGACAGTCTGCAGATGGGCGAGGTGCGTCCCACCTGCCCGGCGTGCGGCTGGGTGCATTATGAAGACCCCAAGGTGGCAGCCGGGGCGCTGATCCTCCAGGGTGGAAAAGTCCTCCTGGTGCGCCGAACGCTCGACCCGTACAGTGGCTGTTGGGGAATTCCGGCAGGGTTTGTCAATGCCTTTGAAGACCCGGCTGATGCCGCCAGGCGCGAATGCCTGGAAGAGACCGGGCTGACGGTGGAGCTTGACGGGTTGTTTGACATGCTTACCGGTCGTGAACACCCGCGTGGTTCGGATATCCTGCTGGTGTACCGCGCGCGCGTGATCAGCGGCACCCTCGCCCCGGCAGATGATGCTGACCAGGCGGACTGGTTCAGCCTTGATGACCTGCCTCAGCTGGCGTTCACCTCCACCCAACGGATTCTCGATAAAGTCCGCTCGTAGCATCATCTCCTTCCTCAACTGCAACAAACATAGCCTGGGTTTGCCCGGATAAAAGCAGGGTGATAAAATGGTATGAAACATGCATCCATATTCCCGGGACAATTTTTAGACCATGGCGAAATCAACTGCAAAACGCAAAACATATGCCAAACGCCCTTCCTCTTCACGTTCCTCGTCCAGGAGAACACAGAAGTATTCACGCTCGAATCTCACTCTTGACCAGCGCCTGAATTTCATCGGCATCGTCCTCATCCTGTTGGGAGTCTTGATGATCGTGGCGCTTTACGCCAGCGAAAACGGACCGCTTTCCACCTGGGTGGTGAACACTGTCAAGATGATCGCGGGCTGGGGTGGTGTCATTATCCCCGCGGCGATGATTATCGGGGGGGGCACCCTGTTGCTGCGCTATTTCGACAAACTGCCGCATGTCTCTCGCGGGCGGATCGCGGGCATTATCCTGTTATACCTGAATGTTCTCACCTGGTTCCATTACGTCGAGCGCGGCGGGTATGACACAGCGCGGGCAGGCGAGGGGGGCGGCTTTATTGGCGGCTTCTTTGACCACATTTTCGACAGCACGCTCGGTAGAGCCGGCGAGGCGGTGGTGCTGGTCGCCTGGTCGCTCATTTGCCTGCTCTTCATCCTCAACATTCCACTGCCCGAGCTGGCGCGTCAGGCAAGTTCACTCTTCGCCGGTTTGAAGGGGCTAAGGATGCCCTCTGCCGAACGGCGCACACCCTACGATTTTGGTAAGCCCAAACCTTACCGCGTCAGGCGTGAACCCAAGGTGGAGCTGCCGGAGGGATTCAACCCGCTGAGCACCGAGGATGAACCGCGGCACGTTGCGCCAGTTGTGGCTGAAACGCGGACGCAGGCGGCGGCAGCCAAAACCCCTGCCCGCGTCCAGGCGGAGGTCCAGCCGGAGACTTCCCCGGTCGTGCGGCGCGGTGTGACAACACCTGTCGCGCCGTGGCAGATCCCGGCGGTCGCGGATATTCTTGACCCTTCTTCGCCTTCTGCCGTGCAATCGCATTACGATAAAGACCGCGCCCGCATCATCGAAGAGACCCTCGCGTCATTTGGCGCACCGGCGCACATCGTCGAGATCCACCGCGGTCCGGCGGTGACCCAGTACGGCGTGGAACCCGATTTCATTGAGAGCCGCACCGGTCGCACCCGCGTGCGCGTGGCGCGCATCGTCAGCCTGGCGGATGACCTGGCGCTGGCTCTATCTGCCCCCAGCATCCGCATCCAGGCGCCCGTGCCCGGTAAAGCCTATGTCGGCATCGAGGTGCCCAACTCAGAGCTTTCGCTGGTTTCGCTGCGTGAGCTGATTGAAACTGACGCCTTCCGCAAGGTCAAATCCAACCTGCGCTTCGCCTTTGGCAAAGACGTCTCAGGCAAGCCGGTTGTCGCCGACCTCACAGCCATGCCGCATCTGCTGATTGCCGGCACCACCAACTCCGGCAAGTCCGTGCTGGTGAACGCCATTCTCACCAGCC
>CAYYBP010000155.1:0-4699 GCA_964470275.1 uncultured Anaerolinea sp.
AGGTTGGATTATGAAAGTGAAGGAATGGTTCTCCTCACCAATGATGGCGACTTGTTAAACAAATTGACCCACCCGCGTTACGAACACGAGAAAGAATACCGGGTGCTCGTCTCAACCCACCCTGACGACAAGCAGCTTGAAATCTGGCGCAGGGGTGTCGTGCTCGAGGATGGGCACAAGACCAGACCGGCCAGGGTGAGGGTCGAGATCAAAGCCGGGAAGGGCGCCTGGCTTCAGGTGATCCTGAAAGAAGGACATAAACGCCAGATACGTGAAATGGCAAAGGTTACCGGTTTGTTCATTGTGCGGCTGGTGAGAACCAGAATTGGCAATCTCACCCTGGGAGCCTTGAAATCAGGTGAATACAGGGAATTAACTGAAGTTGAAGTTGCCAGGTTGAGGGATGAAGGGAAGCAAAAACCTCCCGCTGCACCCAAGAGCCGGGTAATTCCCAGAAGCCGCGCCTGACAGGGATTTACTTAATTAGCTTTTCTTCGATCCTGGCAATCAAATCCTGGGGGAGTTGGGTCTGTTTGGCCTTTTTACGCACGAATTCTTTAATTTTGGCTGCTGTCACGGCGGGTGTGATTGACTCATCCGCTGTAAGCGTTGCCTTTTCATTAGTGAACACAAGCAGCGCTTCAGGCGTGTGATCGTCGAGATCGATCCCGGCTTTTTCTAAGAAACTGAGCGTGTCTTTCACCGTGTAATTGACTTCCTTCTCCGGGTTACCCAGGTTTTCTCCTCCAAAGGTTTTGAGGAAAAAATTCCCACCAATTTGCTTCCATTTTTTCCTGGATGCGTCGTAAGTGATATTGCCTGCTTGCTGAAAGGGAAGCAGGCACAGGATGCCAGCCGGACCGACGAGTAAATGTGAAATCGGGGTGGTGTAATGATGCAGGGAATACTTGTCATCCAAACCTTTGAGCGCACTCGTTAACCGTTCATCGGGCCGGGGGGATTTGCCGAATTTCGCCATGTAAAAATTTCCTACCTGGAAGAGTAAAAAGCCGACGATGAGCGCTGTAAAGGTCAGCACCAGGTATGACCCATCCTTGTCTTTGAACGAAAAGAACATGCCGGCGCCCAATACGATCAGGCTGGCAAGCGAGGAGATGTTTCCGATCCGGCCGTTGCGTTTGATCAATTTATCGTTTGAGTAGACTCTCATTTTTCCTAATCCTTAAGCAATTGATTCCTGCGTCTGTTTAATTTTTATAGCCACATCGTTCTGAATAGCGCCCATCAGATCCGCGTTGATGGTCCTGCGGGCGAGTTTTACCGCCGAAACGAGCGCGCGCGCATCAGAACGGCCGTGGCCAATAAACACCAATCCATTCACACCGAGCAAGATGGCGGCACCTTCTTCCGAGGGGTCCATTATTTTTTTAAGGGCTGTAAAGGCGGGTTTGGCAAAAATGTAACCGATCTTTGCCCTTAAACTCGCCTGGATATTTTGTTTCAGAAGATCGGTGATCAACCTGGCGACGGATTCGCTGGTTTTCAGGAACACGTTGCCTGAAAAACCATCCGTTACCACGCAATGAAGGTTGCCACCATATACTTCTTTGGGTTCGACGTTACCGACGAAATTCAAGCTGCTGGCGGACAGCAGCGGGTACGCGTCTTTTACCAGTTGATTGCCTTTGGTTGACTCCTCGCCGTTTGAGAGCATCCCGACCCGGGGCGCGTCGACTCCAAAGAGCTTGGATGCGTATGCGCTGCCCATCACGGCAAACTCGAGCAGGAAATCAGGCCGGCAATCAGCGTTGGCACCTGTGTCCATGAACACACATTTGCCGTTGCGGACCGGGATGATGGCAGCGAGGGCGGGTCTCGAGATCCCGGAAATTTTTCTGAGGATCATCACAGCGTTGAAAAATGCGGCCCCCGTATTGCCCGCGGTGACGAAGGCCTCACCATCCTTCTCTTTTACCATGTTCAAACCCACAGCCATCGAGTTGTTGGGCTTCTTTTTAAAGGATTCGACCGGTTTATCAGTCATCTCAACGATGTCCGGGGCGTCAAACACCTCGATCTTCGATAGATCCACCGATAAATCGCGGGCTTGTGCCTCAAGGAGGTCCTTTTTCCCTACCAACAACACCTTTTCTCCCTGCTGGTAGAGTTCAATTGCCGCGAGAATCTCGGGAACCGGGCAGTCGTCGCTGCCCATTGCGTCTAATACGATTGCCATCTTTTCTCCTTCAGGTGTTTCCAGCCATTCCTTCTTGACATTGTCAAATTGGCGGTTATAATATTCGGGCAATTGCGCTGGTGCTGGAATTGGCAGACAGGCATGGTTGAGGGCCATGTGCCGCAAGGCGTGTGGGTTCAACTCCCACCCAGCGCACAAAATAAGCCGCGTTTCGCGGCTTTTTATTTTTTCCGGTCAAGTGTGTACCTGGTAATCGTCAACAACGATTCTCTTTCTTCACAATCAGGGAACTCCAGGATGTAATCCCGAGCCCTGTTGATGAACTCTTCCGCGGTGCTAAACGCCTTTTCGATCGCGCCACTGCGGTTGACTTCGAGTACGATATTTTGGATTTCCTCATCATCCTGGCTGCACTTGCCCTCGAGCAAATTAACCACGAACTGATTTTCAGGGTGATCCTGAATAAAATAGATCATTGGCAGTGTGATGAGTCCCTGGCGCAGGTCGCCGCCAATGGGTTTCCCGACCGTGGATTCGTCGCCTCTGTAATCCAGTATGTCATCTATGATTTGAAACGCCATCCCGAGTTCGTACCCGAATTTTTTTATCGATTCTCTCTGTTTGTTGTTCACACCGCTTAGAATTGCAGCAGAATGGGTTGATGTTTCAAAAAGCGAGGCGGTTTTTTCGTAGATCCGTTGAAAATACTCATCCTTACCGGGCATGCATTTGCTGTTGAAAAGCTGGTTAACTTCACCGTTCACGATCGTCATGAGCGTTCTGGCGAACAATGTCATCACTTCTAGCGAATTTGTCCGGGCTGCCATATCTGCAGCCGAGGCAAAAATGAAATCCCCGGTGAGAACAGTGGCGGCCGGCGACCATTTTGAATTCAAAGTGGGAATCCCCCGCCGTAACAGAGAACCGTCGATCAGGTCGTCGTGAACCAGTGTCGCGGTGTGCAGCAGTTCGATCGAGGTTGCCAGGGTGATGAGGTCTTCTTTTCGGGCGTTTAAGAGTTTACCGATCAGAAGGATCAGAATTGGGCGTAAACGCTTTCCGCCAGAGGAAAGGATGATCGATACAGCAGCCTTGAGGTCAGGATGATAATTCTCGACCTGCGATAGCATCATGTCTTCGATGGTATCCAGACCGCTGCGAATATAGGGATTTGAGCTTATCGAGGTGATCAACTTAACTGGTCCGGAAAAAAAAGATTTTCGACATTCCTTGTAGTTTGATTGGCAACATCTTTTATATCACAAAGTTGTAATTCCGCGATCTTTTCGGCAATAAGCGGGATATATCCCGGCTCATTTCGTTGACCCCGGAATGGGTGAGGCGGCAGGAAAGGACCATCCGTCTCAAGTAATACTTTCGACAGGTCAATTTTACTAAAAAGTTCGTGTTTGATGTGTGCTTTCTTGTAAGTAACTGGTCCGCACACCCCGATGAAGAAACCCAGTTGTTTCACCACTTCCGCATCCCGCAGATCACCTTCAAAGGAATGGAACACCCCACTTAAAACCCGATCCGTTGAGGATTGCTGAAACGGCTGAACCAGGGCGATCAAGTCGATGAGGCATTCGCGGCTGTGTAGAATCACAGGTTTATGATGGTCGAGGGCAAGCTGCAGGAATTGATTGCAGACATCCTTTTGGTATTGTAGATTATCTTTCCGGTGATAGTAATCAAGCCCGATCTCTCCAACCGCTATCACCTTGGGGTGCAAGAGCATGGTGTTAAATTCAGCCATTTGTTCAGGTCGAAATGAGTCAACGTCTCCAGGGTGCACGCCAACCGCGGCGTAAACCCCATCAAATTCTTCAGCAAGGCGAATGGCAGCCTGGCTGGTTGGAAGATCGAGACCTGGAACAATAATCGTTTCTACACCAGCCGCATTTGCCCTGCGGACGACTTCTGCGTAATCCTGCTGATAAGGGCGGTAATACAGATGACAGTGTGTATCAACGAACCGCAAGATTAGACCAGCCCAGCGATTTTTTGACCATCCTTGAGAATCGCCTGAACGTTCTCCTTGTGCGTCGTTTCGCAATAGACCCTCATGATCGGCTCGGTGCCAGAAAACCGGATCAGCAACCAGCCACCATCCTCAAGGTTGAACTTGAAACCGTCCAGCGTGTTCAAACCGGTAACCTTCAAGCCGCCGATGGTTTGGGGGTTGGCATCCAGGATCATTTTTTCGCGGGTCTTGCGATCTCCTGAGAATGGAGTATCCACACGGTCATAATAATGGGCGCCGATCTTCTTGAACAACAACTTGAGTAATTCTGACGGCTTTTTGTTCAATTTCACCATGAAATCGAGCATGTATAAACCGGCGAGGATGCCATCACGCTCGGGTACGTTGCCTCGAAACGCGTAGCCGCCCGATTCCTCGCCACCTATCATGGCATTGGTTTCGAGCATTTTCGGCGCGACATACTTGAACCCGACACCAGTTTCAAATACCGGCACATCGTCTCGATGGTATGGATGGCATTGATCCCACCCGAGTTATGCAGGTCACTATCGCCATAC
>CAYYBP010000156.1:0-4624 GCA_964470275.1 uncultured Anaerolinea sp.
GAGCTGATGAGAAGGATCAGTACGATGTTGCGAACGTGCCTGTAGGACTGGGACATGAGCTGCTTTTTATTGGTCTGGATCAGTCCCTGGATGTCGTCCGAGTAGACGCCGGTGCCGATCATCCATCCCCACTCCTCCATTCCCCTCACGAAGGACACCTTGGGGGCGACTTTGCCCGTGCTCGGTTTGTTCCAGGAGTAATAAATGTAGTCGCCTTTCGGGGTGCCTGATGCGCGCCGCTCCTCCCGGTAGACGTTAACGCCGTTCGGATCGATCATGTTCGTGATGCTCTTTCCTATGAGGTGCCGCTGGGTACGGTTCATCAGGGTGATGCCGTCGTAGGAAACGACGAATATATAGCCGTCGTTTTGGGTGCCGTACTTGATGTCGGAGATCCGCTCCAGGATTTCCTTTTTGAAAACTTCGATCATCGCTTTTAAATCAACGGGGGTAAGTTCGGTGTCCAGTTTGTATCCCTTGACCTGCTTCACGCCTTCCAGGTGTTTTTCAAATGCTTCGTCGTCGATACCAAGAACAACGGATCCAAACATTTGGATCAGGCGCCGGTAGGAATCGTAGACAAACCGTTCGTTCTGCGTGAGTTTGACCATTCCCTTGGCGGTTTCATCGTTTAACCCGATGTTCAGAACGGTGTCCATCATTCCAGGCATTGAAAACTTAGCGCCAGAGCGGCAGGAAACCAACAGGGGGTTCTTGCTTGAACCGAATTTTTTACCGGTCGCCTGTTCAATTTTCTTCAGGCATTCCAGCATCTGATCCCATTGACCCTCGGGGAATTGCTGAGTTTTCTGATAGGCGTTACATGCCTCGGTTGTTACTGTGAATCCGGGGGGAACCGGCAGCCCGATTCGAACCATTTCTGCCAGGTTGGCGCCTTTTCCACCCAATAAACCGCGAACGCCTTCCCAGTCGCTATTTACATATTTTTCAACATCCTTGATTTCGCTGAAAAGATAAACCCATTTTTTACTTACCATTTTGTCCTCCATACTAGAATCGAAAACCCGCACTTACACGGGATTTTTGCACCAAATAAGAAATTTTACCATATTGCGCAGATTTTTCGACTTAAATTGTCGTAAATTGATCGGGTGAACGCCGACGGCAATGTTCTCTGATGGTAAAAATTGGAGGATTAGAGATGGATTCGGTTAATGGGCAAACCGTAGAACGATCAAGCCGGGGTGTTATACCGGTCCTGGATCCAATCCAACGCTTCTTCGCGGGTGAACTCAGATCGGCGCACGCTCTCTTCCTTCATCTCTGCCAGTATTTCTCCGATTCGGGGTCCGGGTTCACAGTGCAGAAACGCCATCAGGTCATTCCCATCGATTGGCAGGATAGGGTTGACGATCTCGTCATGCTCAAACCAGGCTTCCAGCAGTCTCTGACATACGAAAACCAGGTTATCCCACTCATCAGGTGAAAATTCACTGCCAATCCTTGATGTATAGCGGGCAAGTTCAATTACTGTCAGATCGATCCCGGCGGACTGGTATTCATTGAAGTACCTGTAGATTTCCACATTCTCAAGCTGCTGGCCTGCCGCGATCATCTGCGAGATTCCCTGCTGCCCCCGGTGAATCTCCTCAATAAACCCGGCTTCCACCCTCGAAAGCCCAAGCTGGCGGGATACCAGGTTCGGATCCCCGCCCGCCAGGCAGGCCAGATGCAGCAGCGCTTTGCGGCTGTGGCCGCTTGAGTTGCGCCCGTTGAAATGCGAGGTGATCTGACCGGAGAACCTGCCCAGTCTGGTCACCAGCGAAACCTGGTAAAGAGTTGCCTGTCTGGTCACCGATTTGATCCCGGTGAGCCACGCGAGAACATCCTCGAGCGCCCGCGCCAGGGTTACACTCGCGTCGAGTTCGGTGCTCACAGCCAATGGAATATTTTGGAAGACGTCAAGGCGATCCATCAACTGGATGCCGAGCGGGATGTGAACACCATCAAGAATTTTGATCAATTCATCCCGTTTTCTCTCAGTCGAAACCCCGGCTAATCGCCCTGCCGCGGAACGAATGAGAGCGGTTGTTTCCGGCTCAATTTTCAGCCCCAGGTCCACGGCATAACGGACCGCCCTGATCGTTCGCACTGGGTCGTCCAGCAGGCTGGTTGGTTTGACCGGTCGAAGCCACTTTTGCTGCAGGTCCCTGCCCCCTTTTGCCGGGTCAATGATCTGATCCGGGTTGGCGAGGTCCACCGCCATGGCGTTGATGGTGAAATCGCGCTCAAGCAGGTCAGCCTGGATATCCTCCCCCCTCAACGCAGCAAAATCCACCAGTGTTGTAACCGTCCGATAAGTCTTTGCCAGTACCCGGCACGTGTCGCGCGCATCATCAAGGACATAGAAATCCCCATCCACAGCAGCAGCGAATTTTCTGGCGATCTCGCGGGTTCCGCTAGTGCAAACGAAATCAAAATCACTGGACGGGCGCTGCAGAAGAAAATCACGCACTGCCCCTCCAACCAGGTAAAGAGAATTATCGGGTGAATAGAGCTTTAGTAACTGCTTTACGGGGTCAGGAAGGATCAACCATCAACCTGTTCTGTCTGGGTGATACTTTTCGAGGTCCACCACACCGATGAATGGCAAGTTGCGGTAGTAATCATCGATATCGAGACCATACCCGAACACGAATTTATTGGGAATCTTGAAACCACGATAGCGAATGGGAATCTCCACTTCCCGCCGTTCTTCCTTATCAAGCAAGGTGCAGACACTGATGCTTGCCGGCCGCCTGGTCGCCAAAAAATCTGTAACTGCTGCGATGGTATGCCCGGAATCAATAATATCCTCCACCAGCAGCACATGCTTGTTGAAGATATCCAGGTTCAGGTCAAGGGTGATGCGCACCTGCCCGGAGGTCTGCCGGCCGCCAACGCCATAAGACGAGACGGCCATAAACTCGATCGCGTGGGGGATCGTGATGTGCCGCATCAGGTCAGTGAGGAAAAGGACACCGCCGCGCAGGATGCAAACCAGCACAAGTTCGCCTTTGTCTTCGTAATCATGGCTGATCTGGTCGCCCAGCTCAGCGATCCGTTTTTGCAGATCAGTTGACGATATTAGTATTTCGCTCAAGTATTCCCGGTAATCCTGCATGTCTCCTCCTGGAGAAGGTTATTCTTGTGGAACCTCGTGATGTATCCGGCAGCGGGCTTCATATAATTCAGAAGCGCCAACGATGATGACTGGGTCATCGTACCGGGCAGGTTTACCGTTGACCAGCCGCTGGGTTCTGCTGGCTGGCTCGCCGCATACCATGCAGATCGCCTGTAATTTATCCACGTGCTCCGCCCTGGCCATAAGAACCGGCATGCAGCCAAAAGGCTCGCCTTTGAAGTTCATATCGAGACCCGCGACGATCACTCGAATCCCCTTTTCTGCCAAGGTTTCCACCACCTCGATGATCCCATCATCAAAGAATTGGGTTTCGTCGATGGCGACGACTGTAGTATCGGGCTTGAGTTGCACCAGGATTTCGCTTGAATCAGCCAGGGGGGTCGCGTCGAACTCCGAGCCGGCGTGCGAAGTGACCTTTTCAAGATTGTACCGGCCGTCTATCGCGGGTTTGAAAACCTGCACCTTCTGCCGGGCGATGGTCGCCCGCCTTAACCGTCGGATCAGCTCGTCGGTCTTGCCGCAGAACATGGATCCACAGATCACCTCGATACTGCCTGAGTGATTCTTCATCGCAACTCCTTGAAAGGGTATAGCGAAATTCTACCTTAATTTTTCCATCCGGTCTGATTTTTCCGCGTTTAAAATGAAAAATCCCCGGGCGATGTGCCCCCGGGGACTTTGGAGTTTCAGCTGATTAAACGATAATCTCTTCCGCGGCGGATGGGAGAGTGTATCCCATCTGGCGCAGGTTTTTCTTCATGTCGATCAATGATTTCCGACCAAAACCTTCGATGGCAAGCATCGCTGCTTCACCCTCTGAGAGTTTCGCCAGTACCTGGCCGACGTTCTTGATGCCGGCTTTTTCAAGCGCGTCGATGGCGCGCGCGGGCAGGTCGATCTCTTTCACGGAACGATCAGGGGAAGTGCGGGCAGCCACTTTGGCTTTCTTCTCTTCCACGTAATCCTGGCGTGCCTGCAGCTTCTTGTAGAATCGATCCACCTGACCTTCAATGTCAATGAGGCGCTGCTGTTGACCCGTGAAGAACGGGTGGCACTTTGAGCAGACTTCGGTGCGGATCTCTTTTCTGGTCGAACCGGTTGTCCAGGTGTTTCCGCAGGAACACGTTACCTTGGCGTCCGGGTAATAAGTCGGATGAATTCCTGATTTCATTTCGCTAACCTTCCTGTTTTCTTGATTTTACAATTGTCAAATTGCGACGGATTTGTAAAAAATTGAAATTATTCTGAAACCACAGGTTTTACATTAACCCGTTTCTGCCCGGAAGGCAGGGTCTCATACTCAACAACGCCGTGGGCCACAGCGAACAGCGTATCATCTGTACCAACTTTGACGTTCAAACCGGGTTTTATCTTGGTGCCGCGCTGGCGAACGAGTATGTTTCCGGAAAGCACCTGTTCACCCGCGAATTTTTTCACACCCAGGCGCTGTGAATTGCTATCGCGCCCGTTTCGACTTGA
>CAYYBP010000157.1:0-4585 GCA_964470275.1 uncultured Anaerolinea sp.
GCCCGAACATATATCCCTGCACGATCTCGGCGCGGGTGGCGGGGGATGCCGCCAGCCGCTCGATCGTCCCCTGTGAGCGCTCGCGTAGGAAGGCGACACAGGCGAGGAGAAAGACAAAGAACATCGCCAGCAGCGCGATATACACCGGCGCGATGTAGTCCATCATGTCGAATTCCTCGCCGCCGTACAGGTAGCTGGTCTCGAGGCTGATCGCCGGCGTGCTGCTTCCGCCGGCAGAGGCGCCCATGCCCGACGCAGCCAGCGCGGTCAGCGCTTTTGTGGTGGCCTGGGTCACCAGCGCGGTGATCGAGACGCTGCGGCTGGGGTTCGACCCCTCCAGGCGGAGGTCCAGTTTCAGATTACGGTCTTTTACAAATCTCGAGGTGAAATCGTCCGGGAATACCAGCACCGCCTGGGCGGTGCCATTGCTCATACTATCGTTGATCTCATCCCTTGAGAGCTCAACCACTTTGATGGCATCATTCGAGGACAGTTCCTCCAGGATGCGGTCGCCCAGGCTGATCTTTCCAGCCGCTGGAGAGTTCATCCCAGCGTCTTCATTTACAACACCGACGGGGATCTTCACCGGGTCCGCCCGGAACAGGACGGCGCCCAGCGTCAGCACCAGTATCGGACCGAGCAAAAGGAGGGCCACGGTGCGCCTGTCGCGCAGCACCTGCCGAATGACGCGAATCGCGATCGTGAAAATGCGCCCGGTGTTCATCAGTTGCCTCCTTGTGCGCCTTCAGACGCGAACATCAGGAACGCCTCTTCCAGGCTGGCGGTGCCTTTCGCCCGGCGCAGCTCGGCGGCGGACCCTTCGGCCAGCAGCCGCCCCTGCCGCAGGAATCCCAGGCGGTCGCAGCGCTCAGCTTCGTCCATCACGTGGCTGGAGATGACCAGGGTGACCCCGCTTTTTGCCAGCTGGCGGAAGTACGTCCAGAACGTCACGCGCAACTGCGGGTCCACCCCCACGGTCGGTTCATCGAGAAGCAGCAGCTGCGGTTTATGCGTCAGGGCGCACGCCAGCGAGGTGCGCTGCCGCATCCCCCCCGAAAGCGTGCGGACCGGGCTGCCAGCCCGCTCTCCCAGGTCCACCAGGTCAATGATCTCGCCGATCCATTTTGTGTCGCAGTGCCCGTAGATCCTGGCGAAAAAGATGATATTCTCGCGGATCGTTAACTCCTCATACAGGGCGCTCGCCTGGGTCATATAACCCACCCGGCTGAGAACCTGCTTGTTGGGCATTTCTTCGCCGAACAGCCGGATCTTGCCGGAGGACGGCAGCAGTAGGCCCAGGAATAAGCGGATCAGGGTGGTCTTGCCTGAGCCGTTCGGACCGAGCAGACCGTAGATCTCGCCCTGCTGGATGGCGAGGCTCACGTCATCAACCGCCCGGAGCTGCCCAAAGCACTTGCTTACTTTTTCGGTCTCTACCACGATGGAATTTGTCATACGCCCGCCAGGCCTGGAAGGATGTATTTCATCGCACGCCGGAACCAGGTTATTTCGGTTTAATGATTATATGCCACTCCCCCGTGTTTGGAACCTTCTGATCTCCAGTAGTCGCCGCCTGTCTTCAGATTACCGGACGAGAAACACAACAGCGAAGCTGCCAGAGATGCCGGTGATCAGAAACTTGCGATGGATCTGGTTTATTTGGATTTGGGGATCTGCAGCCCGCGCAGGGTCTCCACGATCGTGTCGGAGGGTCTGGCCTGGATGCTGGCGGGCTCGAACCGGTACTTTTCCAGGTTGGACAGGAATTCCCGGATCACGGCGCGGTCGAACCTGGAGATAACCACGTTGCGTCCCAGCCCCTCGCGGCGCTCAGTCTCGTTGCGCAAGAGCAGCGTCGGCACCCCCAGGTACGACAACTCCTCCTGGTTCGAGCCGCCGTCGGTGATGACGAACTGCGCCTGGTTGCACAGGTTGATCCAGTCGATGAAGCCGAAGCGCTCGTGCAGGGTGATATTTGGATGGGCGTCCACTTCATTAAATAACCCCAACGCCATCAACCTTTCGCGGGTCGTCGGGTGCAGCGTGACCACCAGGTGATGCTCCTGGGCGACCTCGCGCAGGATGGGGATGATCTCTTCCTGGAAGCGCCGGGTAAAGATGTTCTCGAAGCGGTGGATCGAGACCATGGCGTAAGGCCGGCTGGCGAACTCGTACGGCGTGCTGGAGGGGTGAGATAGGGCAAAGCGCACACCGTCGAGCATGGTGTTGGCGCCCATGTTGATCTTCGCGCCGCGGTAGCGCCTGAGGTTCTCCACCGCCCACTCGTCCGCGCAAAAATACACATCCGACAGGCGGAAGGTGATCAGGCGGCTGATCTCCTCGGGGAAGGGGCTGAGCAGGTTGTGCGACCGGCAGCCGGATTCCACATGAGCCACAACACAACCGGCGCGCCGTCCCATGATGGCGGCCATCCACGCGGTGAAGGTGTCGCCGTGGGTCAGCAGGAGGCCCGGGCGGTCGAGGTACATCCTGGCTTTGAATAACGCCTTGAAGAAAATCGAAAAAGCCCAGCGCAGGAAGGATGCCGGGGTATTGGCTTCCTCGGCGTGGTACATCACCACATCCGGCTCCGGCAGCCCGTAGATCTGCAGGATTTCGCTGATGTTCTCCTGGTGCTGGGCGGTGTAGAGCAGTTTGTACGGCATCGACTGGTCGCGCATGGCGCGCAGCAGCGGCGCCATCTTGATGAATTGCGCCCTGGTGCCAATGATCACGTACACGGGTGGTAGTTCGGGCATCGCGTCCTTTTCCTGCAAGTTGCTCAAATTCGATCCATGCTAACTATACTTGAAGTGTGAATTATTGTGTATCATTATCTCATATCCGCACGCGATTAAAAAACGGAGAACTCATGTTTAAATCACTGCTCAATTTTTTCAAACGCCAGCCGGTGGTCAAATCGACGGGCGAGAAACAGGTTACCGCTGACAGCGTGCGCAAGTACGCCAAGGTGAATTTCATCACCCCGGCGCGCCAGCGCGGCGACAAGCGTGTGACCTTCACCGCCTCAGACCTGCACCGCGGGATGAACCTGCACGCCAGTTACCCCCAGGTGTGCGGGGCGATCGACGCGAAGAAGTTCGAGGAGTTCGCCCGCGTCAGCCTGGTGAAGCGCGATGGCGCGAAAGAGGGCGCGGCCGCCCGCTGGACCTTCAAGATCCTCTAACGCGACGCAGCCCGGGGGGGTTGATGCCCGATTGGCTCATTTGGGAAAATGGCTGACCGGTCCCTGAAATATCCTGCTGCCTGGGGGAAGGGAGGATTGATGAAAGGTTTGCTTATATTGGGTTGCGTGGTGATGCTGCTGGTGGCCGCAACCGCCTGCGGCCAGCAGCCCGCGCCGGTAAACCTGCCGCCGGTGGAACCGGTGACGGTCATTTTCGATGACGACGGCAGCCCCGACGGCACAGTCGCCCTGCTTTACCTGCTCAGCATCACGCAGGTCGACCTGGCATCAGTGAGCATCTCTTACGGTGAAGCCCATCCAGAGGTGTTCATCCAGCAAATCGGGCGCGTTCTCGATTCAAACGGAAGAACGGATATCCCGCTGGGATATGGCCAGGACCATCCTCTCGCCGGGAGCAACGCCTTTCCTGAATCGGTGCGCGATGCCTCGAACGGATTCTGGGGAATCTCCATCCCGAACTTGGAGAAGACGTATCCTGCCGACTCCGCTCCCGAGTTGATCGTCTCCGTGCTCAACCAGTCAGCAGAGCCCATCACGATTTTCGCCAGCGGAGCGCTGACCAACGTGGCGCAGGCGCTGCGGCTTGACCCGGGGATCAAGGAGAAAATCAGTGGGATTACGATCATGGGCGGCGCGATCCATGTGCCAGGTAACATACAGGGACTTCAGCCCGAATCTGCCAATACCAGCGGCGAGTGGAACATCTTTTCCGATCCGCAGGCCGCCAGCGAAGTCTTCACCGCGGGAATCCCGCTTTTCCTCGTGCCGCTCGACGCGACCAACCAGGTGAAAATCACCAGGAAGGACATCCGTGATTGGAGCGAAGGCGGGACGGCTTCTGACCTGGCGGAGGATATCTACACCATGACGTTCGACCGGTGGGGAATGCAGCAGACGGACATCTGGGACCTGATGACCGCCGTGATCATGACCCACCCCGACCAATGCCAGTTTCAACCCATGCACCTTGAAGTGATCACCGAAGCAGGGAATCACAACGGCCAGACGGCAGTGGTTGGCGATGGTGAACCAAATGTACAGGTCTGCCTGGAACCGGACGCGGAGATGATCAAGGCAGCGCTGACGGAGGTTTTCAGCAGCACGGGGCCATAAAGCCATGCGCGTGGATTCTCTCCCACGCGCGTCGGGTTTTGTGTCGATGGTTCGACTGCGCTGATGTCGGATCGGCAAACCACCGCCGGCTGTTCACGGGTATAATTCACCCATTCCATCCCTGAGGAGTTCGCATGCCCGGTCTTACCCCCGGCCGCCGCTGGCAGGCCGCTTACCGACCCTTCAAGAACGTATCCGCCGCCGAAAAGGTGGAAATGGCCGTCGAACGCGCCATCAAGGGGACCATTTGGGGCTGCCGCATGT
>CAYYBP010000158.1:0-4584 GCA_964470275.1 uncultured Anaerolinea sp.
AGCGCCGTGGGGATGGTGACGGTTTCCTCGGGGATGATGGGCGGGATGGTCTTGGCGATGCGGTCGACCTCGGAGAGCGGGATATCCATCACCCTGCCCACATCGCGGATGGCAGCCCGGGCGCCGAGCGTGCCGAAAGTGATGATTTGGGCGACCTTGTCGCTGCCGTATTTTTCGGCGCAGTATTGCAGGATCTGCCCGCGCTTGTCATCCTGAAAATCAAGATCGATATCGGGCATTTCGATGCGCTCCGGGTTGAGGAAGCGCTCGAAGATCAAATCATGCTTGAGCGGGTCGATCAGGGTGATATTCAGGGAATAGGCCACGATCGAACCCGCGCCTGATCCGCGCGTGTTGTACCACACGTTCTGCTCGCTGGCGTAGCGGCAGAGATCCCAGACGATCAGGAAGTAGGCGTCGAACCCCATATCGTGAATGATCTTCAGCTCGTGCTCCAGGCGTTTTTGTACCTTTTCGTCCTGGGCGCTTTCGCCGTACTTTTCGAGTAGGCCCTGCTCGCATAGTTTTCGCAGGAAGGTCTGGGTGGTGTAACCATCAGGCACTTCGAAGAGGGGCAGGTGGTAGCCCTTGTTGATCAGGTCAACGTTGCAACGCTCTGCGATCTCGAGGGTGTTGGTTAACGCTGTTGGAATATCCGGGAAGAGAGACGCCATCTCGGCGGGAGAGCGCAGGTAATAGGTGTTGCTGCCCATCTTCATGCGGTTGGGCTCCGAGATGAGCGATCCGGTCTGAATGGCGAGCATGATGTCCTGGAAGCGGGCGTCTTCGGGATCAACGTAATGGCTGTCGTTTGTGGCGACATACCTGAGGTTGTAGCGTTTGCCCAGGTCGATCAGGTTGCGGTTGAGCTCCGGCAGTTCGCGGATCGGGTGGTCCTGCAATTCAATGAAGAAGTTTTCCCGCCCGAAGGTGTTGATGTACCACTCGAGCACCTCCTGGCCGGCTTCGATCCCCCGGTTGAGGATCGTGCGCGGCACTTCGCCGGACATGCACGAGGTGGTGGCGATTATCCCCTGGCTGTGCTGCTCAAGGAACTCGTGGTCAACGCGCGGGTAATAGTAAAAACCTTCCAGCTGGGCGGCGGTGGCGATTTGCAGCAGGTTCTTGTATCCGGTCTCGTTCTCGGCGAGCATGACCAGGTGATAGGAATGCTTGTCTTTTTGGGGGTCGCGGTCGCTCATGCGCCTGGCGGAGACATAAGCTTCCATCCCAATCAGGGGTTTGACGCCTGCCTCCACGGCGGCGTGGAAGAAATCGATCACCCCGAACATCGTGCCGTGATCGGTGATGGCGATCGAGCCCATACCCAATTCTTTCGCGCGCTGGACGAGCTTCTTAATGTTGCTGAATCCATCCAGGAGTGAATATTCGGTATGGACGTGAAGGTGGGCGAATGACATCGTGGGCTGGTGGGCTCGCTCTCTACGGTTAATCTATGAATGATTATAGCATGCAGGGATTTCCGGTCACTTAAGAATCTAAAATCCCGCGCCAATTTTAAGGATGCGGGATTTTTGGGGATTTCACAACAGAATTTTTAAGGCGGGCAGCGATTGAAAAACCAGGTTTCGATTTAAGAAATATGATGATTATCCAGTCTCACAAAATATCCGGCAGATCAGCGGGAATCCCCCCAAGATCGGCGCAGGACAGGGAAATACCGCGAAATTCCTTAAACGTGAGATCATCAACCGGCAAATTCAGTTTTCTTTTTACATTGGCGAACAATTCCAGGTAACTCGAGGGCACCCGCGCCTTCCAATTCAATCCCAGGGAGGACGCCGCCCGGTAAATGGCTTCGGTGTCAAGGCCTTCGATCTCGGTAAAGTTCCCATAGGGCAGTTCATCAAGGGTGACCTCCAATTCTGCCAGGTGGTAGGTGGTGCGCCACTTTTCGTAGCATACGACCAGGTTGTACCCCAGCCCCTCAAGAATGGCGCGGCCGTTTTGCATGTCATCCAGCACTACTTCCACCTCGGGTCGCACGCGCACACCGGATTCCGTGCTGGAGGCGCCTTTCAGCGTGAGAATGACGCGCGTGTCTCTGCGCAGGCGCAGCGCGATACCCGAGCGGGCGAGTGTCGATTCGGGGGTGTCGAAGCGGTAGTTAATTTCCTTGACGCGCGGTTGAATGAGAGTTGCCCCCAGCGACCGCAGGCGTTCGGCATACCCGGCGAGGTCGGTGAGGTAGAACTTTACTTCTTTCTCCAGCGGCGGTTTATTCATTTTCCAACTCCGTTGATTCCAGCTCAGTTCCTGGCGGTGTTTTCATCCATGGCTGAAGCAGCCATAAAGATACCAGCACGAACGCCCCGACCAGCACGCAGATCAGCAGCGGAAAGAGGTGTTCGGCGAACGGCTGTGGGTTGCGGGTGAGCAGCACGCGGTCCACCCAGAACCACAGGATGACCAGGCAGGTCATTACCTGCCCGAAACGCGGCGACCAGGCGCGGCGCGCCCACAGGCTGGCGCCGGCGACAAGGCAACCTGATGCGATGAAGGTACCCTTAAACACCGCGTAAACCGGGTGCGGGTAGTACCCGGAGGCCAGCAGCCAGTTCCACGAGTCCACTACCTGGATGATCCCGGTGATGTTGACAATACCGGCGATGACGAACAACCCGGCGAGGAGGTGAAGCAGGAAAGGAGGGCGGGACTTATGAGGGTCTTTCATCTTTGTGGTGTGGATTATAGCATGGCGAAGTTCGCTGTCCGGCAAGGGTGTAAACTTGACACGCTTTCAAAGTCGGATATACTGACAAAAGCCAAACCCGTTTTAATATTAGGGAAAATCAAACGGATACATATTTGAATCAGCGAGTGGAGCCAAATGAGAGAAGAAATCACGAGAGAAGTGTTTGATCACCTGGTGGACCTGGCAGCGCTGGAACTGACCGAGGAACAGGCTGAATACCTGCGCAGGCAATTGAACAATCAACTGAAGGCAATTCACGAACTGGAAGCAATTCCGATCGACAGGGACGTTGCCATCAGCCTGCACGGCGTCCCGTTTGAGGAAGCAGAGAGCGCGCCGCCACGCCAGGACGAATGGATCAAGTACCCCGATCCGCAGGAGATTATGGGGCAGGCGCCGCAGGTCGAAGACGGCTATATCGTTGTTCCTGATATCCCACACACCGAGTTAAAGTAGGCGACATGGAAACCTGTGATCTGAACGCACTGGAATTGACACGGTTGTTGAAGAAGCGCGAAGTCTCAGCCGCCGAGATCGTGGAGAACTGCCTGCGGCGAATCGCGGCTGTGGATGGCCGGCTGGGAGCGTTGGACAACAGCGGGATCAGCGCGGAAGACAGGCAGCAGGTGCACGCCTTTATCACCCTGACGGAGAGCGAAGCGCGCGCGCAGGCGGCCGAGATAGATAAAAAACTGGCCGCCGGAGAGGATCCTGGTCCGCTGGCGGGCATGCCCTTCACAGTCAAGGATATTTTCTGCGTACGCGGCACCTTTTCCACCGCGGCGTCGCGCATCCTGGCGAATTTCAAAGCGCCTTATACCGCCACGCCCGTCAAGCGCATGCAGGACGCTGGCGCGATCATGCTTGGCAAGGTCAACCTCGATGAATTCACCTATGGGTCGTCGAACGAGTCATCCGCCTTCCAGCCCAGCCCGCGCAACCCGTGGAAGACCGACCGCGTCCCGGGCGGGTCATCCGGCGGGAGCGCTGCCAGTGTGGCCGCAGGCGAAGCGCCGCTCTCGCTGGGCACCGATACCGCCGGCTCCATCCGTCAACCCGCGGCGTTCTGCGGCGTGGTGGGGGTGAAACCCACCTACGGGCGGGTATCGCGCTACGGGTTGATCGCTTTTGCCTCGTCGCTGGATTGCCCCGGACCGGTGGCGCGCAGTGTGCGCGACGCCGCGGCGATGCTGCAGGTGATCGCCGGCAGAGACGCGCATGACGCCACGGCTTCCACCATGGAAGTACCGGATTACCTTGAAGGGATCGAAGATGGCGTGAAGGGCATGCGCATTGGTCTCTCGCCGGATTACTTCCGCATCACTTATCCGGATCCTGCCAGCGGCGAGCTGCTCAGTCAGCCCTTGCCGCTGGAGATCGAGAAGGCGGTGAGAGACACGGCGGGGAAACTGGCAGCGATGGGTGCGGAAATTGTTGAGGACGTGCCGATGCCCAACACGCGCTTTGGCATCCCGGCGTATTTTGTCATCAGCCGGGTCGAGGCCGCTTCGAACCTGCACCGTTACGACGGGGTGAAGTACGGGCTACGCACGGATATGGTATCCACCGACCTTAGGCAAATGTACAAGCACACCCGCAACGAAGGTTTTGGGCTGCAACCGAAGCTGCGTATTCTAATGGGGATGTACGTCAGCGCGGCGCAGTACAGCGAGCAGTATTACCGGCGCGCCATGCAGGTGCGCTCGTTGATCCGGACGGATTTTGTGACGGTATTCGACGCTAAAGGCAAGTACCGGCTCGATGCTTTGCTCACCCCGACAACTCCGACCACCGCGTTTAAGATGGAGACTGTGTACGGCGATTCGGTGCTGATGCAGTATGCCGACCAGCTCACCGTGGCCGCCAAC
>CAYYBP010000159.1:0-4550 GCA_964470275.1 uncultured Anaerolinea sp.
CTGCCTACACCGATGGACCTTCCGGTGTGCCTGTGCGACATCAGTGTTATATGATGAGGTCTACGAAGTCAATGATCGATACGCGATGCTCGCGGACGGCAGCGCGGATTTCGCTGTGATGACAACCATCGCGGATGACCTGGTCGGGGAGACCTGCACCTGGGATGAAAGTAGTGATGATTACGGAACATGCGTCGTGAACGATGCAGCGAAACCGTTACGTTTATATGACGGCAGGCCAACCGTTGTTTCCCAGGACGTACTGCTCTACACATTTGATATTCAGTAGAATTAAGAAATATTAAAGGAAAAAGGGAGGGTCTTTGTACCCTCCCTTTTTTATACCTAAATCAGAACAATTCATACAATTGGAAATGACGCCTTTGCAGGCATATATCTTGCAACATAACGCCTGATGAATATCGATACTATTTGTATGGATCAACTATAGGATCAGGTGGTAGCCATGAAAATCTCTTTATCAAAAAGACAAATCGCGTACCTGCTGGTGATCCTGTTGCTGCTGCTGGTTCTGACCGGGTTGGCGATCGAGTTCCTTTCGTTCAAGCCTGCAACAGAAACAGCTTTTCCTGAACCCAAGAGCCTGCCGGTTGAGAACCTCGAGCAGGTCTCTCCAGACGGCGCGATGAAGGCGTATGTTTCAGCAACGGATGCCGGGATGCATGGAACTTCCATTTTCCTTTCCAAAGCGAATGGCACGGATGCGTCCGTGATCGCCAGCGGGAGCGACGGTGCATGGGTCACCAATCCCGTTTGGTCCCCGGATGGGAAGAACATCGCCTTTGTTCGGGTGGTGGATTCGCAAATATCGGAATTCGAGATTTCCTCTGAATTTGAACTTTGGGTATACAACCTCGCGGCAGGCAAGAGCCGCCTTATCACCGCTGTGGATACATTTAATCCTTCCATCAGTTACGACGGCAGTTCGGACATCAAGTGGCGCTCGGATACCGAGATCGCCTTCCCGGATAACGAGTCCTACCCGATCAATGATTATGTGGTGGATATCAATACCGGAAAGATCACGCAGCTGGACGCCGGCGCGAAGGCCGGGGCGGATAAATACAATGCCGCGGCTCAACCCGGCAAGGTGCCGTACTATTCGCAGTGTGACAGCAGTTGGGGCAACACAACCCTGGGCACCTGTTCGCAGTACAACGTTTGCGAAATGGGGTGCGCCATTTCTGCCACCGCTATGGTCTTCAAGTACTACGGAGTCAAGACTGACCCCGGCGCAATGAACACCTGGCTCAAGAATCACAACGGCTATACCAATGGCTGCCTCATCAACTGGACCACCGCCGCCAACATGGCCCCGGATAAGGTGACCTTCATCGCCCGCATCACCACCCCGGACTGGGCGCGCCTGCGCAGCGAGCTTAACAACGGTTATCCCGTGATCCTCGAAGTGCGCAACAACGGCGCTCAGCATTTTGTTGTTGCCACCGGGTACTACGAGGATACCTATTACATCAACGATCCTGGCTATCCCTCGCGCACCACGCTGGCTGCTTACGGCAACAAGATCGTAGGACTGCGTATCTTCCACGGTCCCACCTCTGCTCCAGCCCAATGCCCTCCATCCACAGATGGCGAGGTGTATGTGTGCACGCCCAAGATTCGTCCGGAGTACAAAGGAGATTTCTGCGCGTCCAAATGGTATCCACTGCGCGGTTTTAGTGGAAATACAGCCTACCTGGTGGAAAACGCCGCGAATGACGCGGATTACACCCACGCCGGCAGCTGGACGCCGAAGCTGTCGCAGGCTGGTATTTACAAGGTCGAAGCTTTCATCCCGCGCCACGGCACTTTCAGCAAGACCTGTTCCTGGGGCACAGCCTCATTTGGGGCGGATACGTCGCAGGCGAAATACGTCATCATCGGTGCAGGCGGCGCGGTTACGGAGGCCATCCGCGACCAGCTGCCGATGGATGATGAATGGCTCACCATCGGCGAGTTTGAATTCGACGCGGGCACCGGCGGAAATGTTCACATGAAGAACGCCACAGGCGAAGCCGCTGGAGCTAAGAATCTTTCCTATAGCGCGATGCGTTTCACCTACCTGCGGCCCGGCTCTTACCCCGTCCCAGCGATCACATCGGTGTCTCCGCCCGCTGCCCAGTCGGGCATGGGGGACCTCACGATCACGCTGAACGGAACCGGCTTTTATAAGGAGTCCGTCGTCAGTCTCAACGGGTCGAACCTGGCAACCACTTACAAGACCCAGAAACAGCTCACCGCTGTCATTCCTGCCGGTCAACTGGCTAAAGTTGCCGAGTTATCGATCGTGGTCACCAACCCTGCCCCTGGCGGGGGATCCTCAACACCTTACATGTTCGGTGTCAGCAGCTTCGCGGATTCCACGCCCCAGAACTGGCATTGGCGTTTCGTCGAAAGCTTATACGCGCAGGGTATTACCACCGGTTGCGCGGTGAGCCCCATGCGTTACTGCCCTGATAGGGCAGTGACCCGGGGCGAAATGGCGGTGTTCCTGCTGCGGGCGATGCACGCGGGCGACAACACCTACCTCCCCGCCCCCAAGATGTCGGATTACTTCCTTGATGTACCAGAAGCCGGAAAAGATTGGATGAAACCGTGGATCGAGGAATTCTACGAAGAAGGCATCTCCACCGGTTGCGCGGTCAACCTGCTGCGCTACTGCCCTGAGAGACCTGTGACCCGCGCTGAAATGGCGGTGTTCATCCTGCGCGCGCTGCACGGGGAGGATTATGTCCCGCCCGCGGCGCTTGGCATCTTCTCAGACGTGCCCGCGCCCGGCAGGGAGTGGATGGCGCCGTGGGTCGAGCAGTTCTACAACGAGGGGATCACAACCGGCTGCGGTGTGGATGCCGCGGGCAAACCGCTGTACTGCCCGGAACGCCCTGTGACCCGTGCCGAGATGGCTGCCTTCATTGACCGTGCCTTTGATTTTCCTTTGTTGCCATAACGCTTGCGGGGAGTAAAAAACACCTCCAGAGGAGTTCACCATGAAAATAACCAACCGATCCTTGTTCACTTACACCCTGTTTGCCAGCCTCCTCTGTATCCTTGGGGTGACCGTGTACCAGGTGGCCGGACCGGCCGGGGGAGAGTCGCTTGGCGCGCTCTTTTCAATCGCTCAAGACGTTATTGCCGAATCCGGCGGGAGCGATGGGGCAGATGAACCGCAGGTCGAGACGCTGATCATTAACGATTCCCCCGCAAGCCGTGATCTGCAGATGAACATCCAGGGTCTTTCTGAGCTGTGGACAGGCGATGCCGGGATGGCGCTTCTCGATGTCCCAAATTTCAAATGGGTGTTCGGATCTGCGCCAACTTCTGCGGCTATGCTCGCCGGGTTTTACGACCGCACCTCTCTGCCGAATGTGTACACCGGTCCAACCGACGCCGGCGTGATCCCCCTGACCGAACCAGACAGCTGGCCGGAATGGTTTGATGGAACGACCTGGTTCCCATCCAATCCCCTCGTGGCTTCCATGCTTGATATCGATGGACTCACTACCAGGGGCACGATCGACGACTATTGGATTGAGATGGACAGCACCCAGCCTGACCCGTTCATCACCAACGGCTGGGAGGAGCACTCCTACGGCACAGCGGTGGGCGATTACATGCGCACCAGTCAGTCGTCTTACGGCCTGGCGGATGGCAGCACCTACATTAACTATTGGCCGGAAGGCTCTCCGTTAACCTGCTCACTGATGGCATCCAACGGTTATCCTGATGGGCTGCTGGGCGTTGCCAGTTTCTTCGTCGCCCGCGGCTATGGCGTCACAGATTGCTATACCCAGTTGGTCGACACTCAGGGCGCCGCTGACGGGTTCACCTACAATGATTTCAAAGCCGAGATCATGGCCGGGCATCCCGTGCTTATTCATCTCAAGTACGGCGATCACGCTCAAACCATGCTCGGCATCGGCTTCGATGAGTCGATCACGAATACGATCCTCGTCAACACCTCGTTTGGCGCCAGCGGTGTTCCCATCGAGTGGGGCGGGGATTGGTCGACTTTCACCCTGCACTCGGTCTCGGTGATCCATCCCACGGCGGATGTTCAACCATGCTACGCACTTAGCCTTTCCTACAATGGCGACGGCAGTAACATCACTGCAGTTCCTTCCAACTCGCCCGGGTGTGACGCGGGGAAGTATCACCCCTACGAGTTGATCAACCTTACCGCCCATCCCGCCGGCGGCAGCGGGGTTGCCTACTGGCAGGGAACGAGCAGCAACTTCACGCGCGAACTCAAGAAATCCATCGTCATGCCCGTATCCGCGAAGTCGGTCTCAGTCGTGTACCAGGCGGAACCCACCATCAATGTCTGCGTTCCCGCCATGACGATCGGATTGGGCGACAGCCACGCCAATTTGCCAACCGAACCCGGTTGGACGGACCAGGTGAATTTCTATCCCACCTGGCGTTATCTCCTCGATGGCAAAGAATTCGCGTACACTTTCTCCACCACCTTCACCGGTGATGTCGATGTTTACCTCACCAATCTGCCTACCGGCGTGGAGATGGACCTCTTC
>CAYYBP010000160.1:0-4420 GCA_964470275.1 uncultured Anaerolinea sp.
TGTGGTGGAAGCCGACCGCGAGGTAAAGGTGCCGGGGTATGAATCCTGGTGGGATGTGGCGGTTGCCGAGACCTCCAGCATGCCAGCGGTGAAAAAAGCCCGCAAGGAATACGAACAAAACCTGAAGAAGGAACGGTATCACCTGTAAATCATTCTCTACACCACAAGGAGAAACACAATGGGCATCAGGATCGGGTTGATAGGGGCTGGAAGGATGGGCAAGGTGTTTGCCAACACGCTGGCGTTCACCGTGGCAGAGGTGGACCTGGTGGCCGTGGCAGACCCGGACGAAACCACCCTCGCCGAGGTGGCCGCGCGCTACAACATCGGCGCAAAGTACCGCGATTACCGCGACCTGCTGGCTTCGAAAGAGGTCGAGGCGGTGGTGGTGACCTCGCCGACGGGCACACACGCCGAGGTGATCGCTGCGGCGGCGGCAGCCGGCAAGAACATATTCAGCGAGAAGCCGCTATCCCAGAACCTGGCAGCCTGCGACCTGGCGATCGAAGCTGTGCGCAAAGCCGGGGTGAAGCTGCAGATGGGCTTTATGCGGCGTTTTGACCCGCCCTACGCGGCGGCGAAGCAAAAGATCCTCGAAGGGGTGATCGGCACGCCGGTGATGTTCAAAGCGGTCAGCCGCGACCCCAAACGCACCAGCCTGGAGTTCGCCAGGCGCGAGAACAGCGGCGGGCTGATCCTCGACATGGGCGTGCACGATTTCGACCTGGCGCGTTGGTTGATGGGCAGCGAGGTGACGAGGGTTTCGACCGAGGGCGCCTGCCTGGCCTTCCCGGAGCTTAAGGAAGTGGGCGATATTGATAACACGGTGGTTAACCTGCGCTTTGCCAGCGACGCCATCGGCAACATCGACATGAGCCGCAACGCGGTGTACGGTTACGACATCCGCACGGAGGTGCTGGGCACCGACGGCAGTTTGTGGATCGGTTACCTGCAGCAGACCCCCACCCTGGTGCTGACGCGCGACGGTGTGTGTCATGATACCGTGCCCTACTTCATGGAACGCTTCGGCATCGCCTACGCCGAGGAAGTGCGCGCCTTTGTGCGCTGCATCCTCGAGGGCCGCGACCCGCAGCCGACCGGCGCGGACGCCCGCGCTGCTACCGCCATTGGCATCGCCGCCACCCTGTCGCTGGACGAGAACCGCCCTGTGCTGGTGAGCGAGATCGATAAGTGAGCAGTAAACCTGTAAGACCATATTTATCTTTTTATTCAGTCGGAGGATTGCATGATTAAGATCGCCAACGCGCCGTGTTCATGGGGCGCATTAGAGTTTGACCTGCAGGGCAAGGCTGCGACATACGACATCGTGCTGGACGAGATGCAGCGCTCGGGCTACAGCGGCACGGAATTGGGCGATTGGGGTTTTATGCCCACAGACCCGGCGGTATTGAAAGCGGAACTGGCGCAGCGCTCGCTGACCCTGCTGGGCGCGTTCGTGCCCGTGGCGCTCAAGGAAGAATCGCAGCACGCCGCCGGGGTGGAAGCCGCCCTCAAGGTCGCCAGGCTGCTGGCGGCGGTGGAGGGGACGACCCCCTTTATCGTGCTGGCGGATGACAACGGCAAAGTGCCCGAGCGCACGCTGAACGCCGGCAGGGTGACCTCCGAAATGGGGTTGACTGACGACCAGTGGAAGGTGTTCGCCGCCGGGGTGGATCGCATCGCCGCGGAGGTGAAAAAGGAAACCGGTCTGCGCCTGGTGGTGCATCATCACTGCGCCGGTTACGCTGAGACTCCCGAGGAGATCGAAAAACTACTGGCGCTCACCAACCCCGCGCTGGTAGGGTTGTGCCTGGATACCGGGCACTACCAGTTTGCCGGCGGGGACCCGCTCAAATTCCTGCAAAAACACGGTAAACGCGCCTGGCATATCCACTTCAAGGATTGCGAGCCGGCGGTCGCCGCGCGTTCGCGCGTTGAAGGCTGGGACTACTTCAAGTCAGTGGAGCAGGGTGTGTTCTGCGAGTTGGGCAAGGGCGCGGTCGATTTCCCGTCCGTCAAGGCGGAACTCGAAAAACAGGGTTACAAAGGCTGGATCGTGGTGGAGCAGGACGTGCTGCCCGGTATGGGCCGGCCGTACGATTCCGCCGTGCGGAACCGTGAATATCTGAGATCCATCGGATTCAATTAAATCAGCACCGGGAGAATGAGAATGAGCGAGACAAAAAATATTCGTGTAGGTGTAATCGGCGCCGGGCGCATCGGCAAGATCCATGCGGGCAACCTGGCAACACGTGTGCCCGGGGCTGAGGTGGCGGCCATCGCGGACGTGAACCTGGCGGCGGCCAGGGAACTGGCAGACAAGCTGCACGTGGCGAAGGTGACCGCGGATTTCAATGAGATCATCAACGACCCCGCGATCGACGCGGTCGCCATTTGTTCATCCACAGGCACGCACGCCGCGTTGATCATTGCCGCGGCCAACGCCGGTAAGCATATCTTCTGCGAAAAGCCGGTCGACCACAGCCTGGAAAAAATCGATCGTGCCATCGTTGCGGTGGAAAAGGCCGGGGTGAAATGCCAAATTGGATTCAACCGCCGCTTCGACCCCAATTTTAAGAAGATCCGCGAACTGGTCAAGGAGGGCAAGATCGGCGATCTGCACCTGCTGCGCATTACCAGCCGCGACCCGGCGCCCCCGCCCGCGGAATACGTGAAGGCTTCGGGCGGCATGTTCCTGGACATGACCATCCATGATTTTGACATGGCTCGTTACATCTCCGGCAGCGAGGTGGTGGAAGTGTACGCCGCCGGCGGCGTGCTGGTTGACCCGGCCATCGGCGAGGAAGGCGACATCGACACCGCCATTATCACCCTCAAATTCGCCAACGGTGCGATCGGGACGATCGACAACAGCCGCAAGGCAGTGTATGGCTACGACCAGCGCCTGGAGGTGTTCGGCTCAGGCGGGATGGCAGCCGCCGCCAACAACACCCCCAATGCCACGGTCTTCAGCAGCGCGGATGGGGTCGTCTCCGAGAAGCCGCTGTATTTCTTCCTGGAGCGCTACATGGATTCGTTCATCGCGGAAATGCGCGACTTCATCGAGGCGGTGCGTGGCGGTGTGGACACCCCGGTGAACGTGCTCGACGGTCGCAAGCCGGTGGTCATCGCCATGGCGGCCAAGAAGTCGCTGGACGAGAACCGCCCGGTCAAACTGAGCGAGATCGAGTAACGGCTTTCTTTCTTTTCCTCTTTGGAGCCGGAATCATTGGATGATTCCGGCTCCGCGATAAATACAGATTGTGTGGTTTAATTGCCCGCATGACAACCTCACTCCCTCCTCTCAAAGCCATCCTGTGGGATATGGACGGTGTCATCGTGGACACCTTTGACGGGCATTTCCGCGCCTGGAAGCGCATCTTCAAGGAGCTTGAACACCCGTTCAGCCTCGAAGACTTCAGGCGCACCTTTGGCATGAACAACCGCGGCATCTTCCGCACCCTGCTGGGCTACGACCTGCCGGAGGAGGAGTTCCAGCCGCTGAGCGAGCGCAAGGAGGCGTACTTCCGCGAGGACATCCGCGGTGAGGCGCAGTTGCTGCCCGGGGTGGGGGAGTGGCTGGAACGCTTCGCGGGGATGGGCGTGAAACAGGCGCTGGCTTCCTCCGCGCCGCAGGCCAACATCGACGCGCTGCTGGATGAGCTGGAGATCCGGCGCTGGTTCGGGGCGATCGCCTCCGGCGCAACACTGCGCGGCAAACCTGACCCGGCGGTCTTTTTGCTGGCGGCGGAATTGCTGGGTGTTGCGCCGGCGGAGTGCCTGGTGTTGGAGGACGCGGTGGCGGGGGTCGAGGCGGCGAGCCGGGCGGGCATGAAGTGTGTGGCGGTGCTCACCACCAACCCCGCCGAAGCCCTGGCCGGGGCGGACGTGGTGGTGACGGATTTGACCCATTTTACGGGGGAGATGCTGGAAAAATTGTTTCTAACACATTAATTTCGTAATCCCGAGAACACAGCCATAAAACGTCGGGGCGATTCACGCGGTTTTCGCGTCCCCGAACGTTTTGGGTGAGCGGGATGAATCGCCTCCACATGTATGGTCTTGTTCGGCGCTACGCCCCCCTAATCCCCGATATTCAACGAGCGGATATACGCGTCGAGGCAGTCGAGGCCGGGGATGAACGAATTATCCGCCTGGGCGTTCATCAACCCCTTCATGGCGGCGTAGTAGGCGGCCATGTCTGTGTCAAAGGTCGGCGAGCTGTACGGGGGAATGGCGATGCCGCCGGGAGGGACGACCGTGGACTCTGCGTTTGGTGGCAGAACGGGATGGTTGATTGGGAAGACGGCGGAGACCCAATACTTCCCGTCGCTGGTGAGCCCCTGGAAAGTGTAAAACAGGTCGTGGTTGTTATACGGGACGTAATACTGCCCGTAGGAGGTGAGGTAGCGCACGCCGG
>CAYYBP010000161.1:0-870 GCA_964470275.1 uncultured Anaerolinea sp.
CCAGGTCGTGCACTTCAAGTATGGGGGGCATGGAGGAACCTCCTTGATTGACGATTAGATTATACGGAAAAATTGTTGACTTTAGATTAAAATCTGTTTCATTATTACGCGACGAAAGTCCGCCAGACCTTTTGCTTTGATGACCGAGTAAATATTTATGATATATGTCATTCCTATAAGCATCATGAGAATGGTATATATCGAGAACCTGAGATGTTGTTTGGAGAATTTCATCTAACTGAAGTTTTCCGCATGAAAAAGGGTATCAGCGGCAATGAAATGTATTAATCCGATCGGCTGATGACTTGATGGAGCCGGATAAAACAAGTCTCACCTGTTCTTTTACTTTATCTCCCCTCACCCCGCGTTCAACTCCTCGACCACGCCGGCGACATTGCTCTTGAGCACCGCCATCGAGTAGCACTGCTCGTACACGCGCCGCCCCCGCGCGCCGATGTCTGCCAGGGCCTGCGGGTGGGCGTATGCCCAGCGGATGGCCTCGGCGATGGCCGCCGGGCTGCCCTGCTCCACCAGCAGGCAGTCCTCGCGGTCGGTGAAGAGCGCGCGCGTCTCGGCGCTCAATCCCACCACCGTCGGGCAGGCGCAGGCCAGGAACTGCAGCGCCTTGCCGGTGATCACGCGCATGGCCTGGTTCGTGCCGCCGAACGGGCCGCCCAGGCACAGGCTCGCCCCGCGCATGTACGACGGCAGCTCAGCGAAGTTGATCCACTCCACGTGGCTGATGTTCGTCAGGCCGCGCTCGCGCTCGATCTCGAGAAACCGGTCGAGCTTCTTGCCCTTGCCGCCGGCGATGAGGAAGCGCGCCGGCAGGTCCTTCACCAGCTCCGCCGCCTCCAGCAGCAGCTCCAT
>CAYYBP010000161.1:887-2821 GCA_964470275.1 uncultured Anaerolinea sp.
GGTGCCGTAGGTGAAGATCACGAAAGGCTCGGCGTAATCGTACTTCCGGGGGGGCGCCTGCGGGGTGAACACCGCCTCGTCGACGCTGCCCGGCACCACGCGCATTTTCGCCGCCGGCACGCGGAACAGGCGGGCGTAGTACTCCGCCTGGTGAATGGAGTCGGTGAGCACCAGGTCGGCGTTGGCCAGGATGCTGCGCTCGACCAGGTACACCATCTTCGAGATAACCGAGCTGGCGGGGAAGGTGCGGCGCTCGTTGACAAACGCGTCGTAGGGCGAGACGAGCTCGTCAAAGACCAGCTTTGCCCGCCGGCCCGCGATGAGCCGCAGCAGCCAGTAGATCTCGTGCCCCCTGAAGTTGACCACCCACGCCGCGGGGTTGACCTTTGCCTTCAGCCGGATGATCTTCTTGAGGGTCTGCCAATAGCGGATGTAGCCGCGCGCCTCGTTGACGGCGTCGTGCAGGCGCACGCCCGGCAGGTTGCTCAGCGCGTCGCGCAGGGTCAGCATGCGGATGTACTTCGGCGCCCGGTAGGAGAGCACAAATCCGAGGTCCAGATGCCTGTCGCCGCTCATGGGGTGATATTCCGCCTGGTCAGACCCTTTCCTTGAGGATGGCAGCGGGTCGGCGCAAACCTGGCGCATCCGCTGTGTGAATATCCTATCATAAATCCATATTTTTGATGCTCTTCGCCGCCGGCTAATTCTGCGGAGGATTTCGCGGCCGGGGGCGCGCGCCGAACTCGTCGGGAGGGTGTGCGGCAGAAGGCGTATCATTCGTTATAATTGGGTATCACATCATCCAGGAGCAGGGCGGGGCTCACACAAAAGTAGAGGGTTTCCATGACGTATCCTTATCGTTCGATCTGCGTGTTCTGCGGTTCTGCTGACGGCCTCGCGCCGGAGTACTACCAGGCCGCCTACGACACCGGGCGCCTGCTGGCCGAGAAGGGGATCACCCTGGTGTACGGCGCCGGGCGCACCGGCATGATGGGCGCGCTGACGGAAGGCGCGCTGGCCGCGGGGGGCAGGGTCATCGGCGTGGTGCCCAACGGTCTGGAGAGCCCGCAGCTGATCTACACCACCGGGCTGACGCAGCTGGAGGTCGTGCCCGATATCCAGGTGCGCAAGGCGCGCATGAACGCGCTGGCTGAAGCCTTCATCTGCCTGCCCGGCGGCTACGGCACGCTCGACGAGATGTTCGAGGTGCTCACCTGGTCGCAGATCGGCCGCCACCGCAAGCCGGCCGCCTTCCTGAACACCAACGGTTATTTCGACGATCTCTTTGGCTGGGCGAGGCGCGCCTTCGAGGACCACTTCATCTATGAGGAGCATCTCAACCTGTTCGTGGTGGATCCCACGCCGGCCGGGCTGCTGGAGAAGCTGGCGGATTTCACCTTCCCGTCCAACATTGAGCGCTGGCTGGAGCGCGATTGATGCCGGTCTTCACCCCGCCCACCGGAGCGCGGCGCGCATGACCAGACGCCAGCTGCAGCCGGTCAACATCCTGGTGATCATCGGGCTGGTGTTCGGCATCGTGTTCTGCATCTTCACGCCATTTGGCACCGGCTTTGACGAGGAGCACCACCTGGCGCGCGTCTACGATATCTCGGGGCTGCACATGCTGCCCAACCGCAGCCAGTATGACAAGACCGTCTATTTCAACGAGTTCCACCTGCTTTCGTACTGGCGGCGCTTCTACCGCAATGAGGGCTTCGAGCAGTTCAAGCCCGAGTACTTCCTGGTGCGCGGCAATTACGACGCCATGGAGATCCGCGCCACCATGTCGATCTACCCGCCGGTGATGTTCTTCCCGCAGGCGGTGGTGGCGGGCATCGCCTGGCGCGTGTTCGACCTGCCCATCATCCCGGTCACCATGGTCATCCGCTTCGTGGGGCTGCTGGTGTACCTGCTGGCTTGCGTGCTTACGCTCA
>CAYYBP010000161.1:2831-4419 GCA_964470275.1 uncultured Anaerolinea sp.
CGCTAGGCATCCTCGGCGCCATCGTCGAGGTCTCGCTCAAGGTGCTGCCGCTGGGGCGCTGGGCCTTTCTGGCGCTGGCGCTGGGTCCCACGGCGCTCTTCCAGGCCTCCACGCTGAACGCCGACGGCTTTTCGCTGGGCGCGGGCTTCCTGTTCACCGCGCTGGTGCTGGCGGCGGCGCTGAAACCTGGTGAAACGCTCACGCGCCGCGCGTTGACCCTGCTGTGCCTCAGCATCGCGTCGCTGGGGCTGGGCAAGCCGGGCACCGTGCTGCTGCTGCCGCTGCTCTTCCTGCTGCCGCGCCGGGTATTTAAAAGCCGCGGGCAGGTGATCGCGCTGTGGGCTGTCAGCCTGGCGGCCGTCCTCTTCCATTTCGGCTGGCTGATGATCGGCTTCACCAACACGCGCTTCGGGCAGGATTTCGTGGCCGAGACGGCCGGCTCTCTCTCCTCGCAGTTGTTCACGTACATCGCCGCCTTCTTCCGCTCCTTCTTCCTGTACGCCGGCGACCTCTTCCGCTCGATGATCGCCGCCTACGGCAACTGGGAGGGCAAGGTGCCGGCGCTGGTGTTCATCCTCTACATCCCCCTGGTGCTGCTCAGCCTGCTGATGGACGCGCGCGAGACGCGCCTGGGCGTGAAAGCCCGGCTGTGGATGCTCGCGACCGCGCTCTTTACCTCCGGCGGAGCGCTGGTGCTGCTCACTTCCGGCAAGTTCGCCACCGGCAGCCAGGAGACCTTCCTGATGATCCAGGGGCGCTATCTGCTGCTGGGGCTGCCGCTGGTGCTGCTGGCCCTCAGCGGATTGCTCCCGGTCAGCCAAAAGGTGCGCACCGTCCTGCAGCGCGTGATCCCGGTGGGGCTGGCGCTGACGCTGGGGGTGTTCTTCTGGGGGCTGTACGCCCATTTCTACACCTCGTGCGGACCCTTCCTCTTCACCGGGCTGAACTGCCGCCTGCCGGCTTACCACAACATTGAGCTGACGCAGCCGCCCGAGGTGCTGCTGAGCGCCGGTGCCCGCGTGGAGCAGGAGTTCACCAATACCTGCAAACGCCTGACCGCGGTGGAGGTGATGCTGGATGACGGCGCTGCCGCCGCCGGCGGGGTGGTGCGGTTCGCGCTGGAGGGTCCCGGCGGGGCGGAGGTGGCCGCGCTCGAGTTTGACGCGGCGAAGCTCACAAAGTTGCAGACGCTGGTGCTCAACCTGCCGGCGGATGCGCCCCTGGCGCCGGGCGGCTACACCCTCGTGCTCGACGGCGCGGCGCTCACGGGCAGCCTGCCTTTCGCGGTGCGCGAACCCAGCCGCTACCCCGGCGAGTTGCGCGTGGCCGGCGCGCCCTTCGACGGCGACCTGGTGTTTTACTATGACTGTGCCCCGGCGGGGATGTTCGGGTATTAGCAGGGGAGGGGGCATTTTTGCGGCGGGTTCAGGCGGTGAGCCCATCCCAGGCATGGTTTCGATAACTGTAGGATCCAATCGAAAACGAATCGGGGTGTCATTGCGAGCCCCATGCAATTTGGGGCGCGGCAATCCCCGTGGTAACCGTAAGTAAATCGGAGATTGCTTCGCAACGAACGCTCGCAATGACA
>CAYYBP010000162.1:0-4391 GCA_964470275.1 uncultured Anaerolinea sp.
CCATGACGGTCATTGCTCACATCCTGGGCGGCTGGTCGGTCAACATCGGCAACGCCTTTTTCCAGCTGGCCGGATACGAAGTGCTGCGTGAGCTTCTCCCAGAGGCTGAGTTCGCGCTCATCTCCGAACAGCCAGGCTACCCCTCCTACTGGAACCGCAGGGGTGGTAATCCGGTGGAAAGCCTGGATTACATCAATACACTCAAGCCGGATGTGCTCGTCCTGATGGGTCCGGTCTTCAGGCGCGAGATGTTTTCAATTTGGGGTGACGCGCTGGAAAAACTGATGAAAGGGGGCTCAAAACTGGTTCTGTTGGGGGTCGGGGCGATAAGCTATGACCCGGCTGATGTCGAGATCTACCGCGACTTCCTTATTCATTATCCGCCGCACCTGATGGTCGCACGCGACGCGGAGACGTACAGGCTGCTGGGCGACCTGTCCGCGCAGGCTTGTGCGGGGATCGATCTCGCCTTTTTCCTGTCTGATTATTTCCCCCAGCGCCCGGTGCTGTCTCTGCAAGGTTCGATCGTGTTGAATTTCGACAAGATCCCCGAGCCGCGCATCACGGTCGGGGAGGGGGGTGGTAACTTCGACCAGGCATTTGACTTCAACGGGCAGCGCTGGCAGATAAAGTTCCCCCGATTTCGCGCCTGGCTGGCGCGGCGCTCCCGTTACGGCATGTTCCTGGAAGGTATCCTGTTCCCGGGCAGCAAGCTAACCGAACTGGGAGGGTACAGGATCATCCGTACCGACCACCGTCCGCACCCGATGCTGCGCGCCAAAACTTATCGCAGCCCGGGTGTGCTGGTCAACGATACGCCGTTTCCATACCTCAGTCTATACGGCAACGTTGCCCTCACGCTCACCGACAGGGTGCACGCCGCGGTGGCTGCGCTGCAATATGGAAAGCCCGCCATGTTGTTCTCCGAGTCACCGCGTCTGCGCCTGCTTGAGGGACTTGGTGTTGATGAGATCACGCAGCGCCCGGTCTGGCTGGACCTCGCGCGCCTGGAGGAAGAAAAACACAGGGTGAAGAACTTTATCCGTCAGGGGTTGGCGTGAACCCGCCCATTGATCGCTTCACATCAAGACATAAATACATTAAATGAAGAAGCTGCATAAACTATTACGAATTCTTGGGACTCGCGATTACCGCCGGGCGCTTCTCCGCTACGGGGTTGCAGCTGGAGTGGAAAACACGCAACTGCTGGCCTCCATCGGGGCAGGGTTGAGGACGATCGTGGATATCGGCGCCAACCGCGGGCAGTTTACCCTGGCTGCCCGGCATCACGCACCGAAAGCGCACATCTTCTCATTTGAACCCCTAAGGGAGCCCGCCCAGGTTTTCCGCGCCATGTTCGCCTACGACCAACAGGTCGAACTGCATCAATTCGCCATCGGACCTCTGCCAGGCGAGGGGCTGATGCACATCTCGAAGGCGGATGATTCCTCCTCGCTGCTCCCGATCACCGACCTGCAAACGCGCTATTTCCCGGGCACCGCCGAACGCAGCACCCGCACAGTAGAGGTAAGAACGTTGGATTCCGTTCTGCAACCCGAGGCGATATCGCGGCCCGCCCTGCTCAAACTGGACGTGCAGGGGTACGAGCTCGAAGCGCTCAGGGGCTGCAGCGCGCTGCTGGACGCTTTCGACTTCGTCTACGTCGAGTGTTCCTACGTGGCGTTGTACAGCGGGCAGGCGCTGGCACGGGAAGTGGAAACGTATCTCACCAGTGCCGGGTTTTTCCTGGAAGAGGTTTTCAATCCTTATTACGCAAATTCCCCACAGCCCATCCAGGCGGATTTCTTCTTCCGCCGTATCTAAGATACAATAACATCAACAGGTTTTTACAGCTGATTCAATCCAGGGAGGGTTGCGCTTGCGGTTGTTCATTCACGACTTTGGAGGGTACCCATTCACCGTTCAGCTGGCCGGCGCGCTGGCTGCCAGGGGTCACCAGGTATTCTATGCGTATAGTGAAACAACCCAGATGATGCAACGCTTCCTGCACCCGCCAGACACCACTGGTCTGACGATCACCCCGGTGAAGCTCGCCCGACCATACGCGCGCTACCGCTACCTGCGGCGCCGGGTGGCCGAGATCGACCACGGCAGACAGGTTGCCCGCATGGTCATGCATGAACGGCCGGACGTGTTGATTTCTGCCAATGCCCCGCTGGATTCTCAACGGGTTATCCAGGATATCTGCCATGAGGTGGGCACAAAGTTCATCTTCTGGATGCAGGACGCCATTGGTCTGGCGGTGAAGCAGGCTTTATCCGGCCGATTCCTGGGGGTGGGGCAACTGATTGGCGATTACTACGCTGGCATGGAGCGAGACCTTGCCCGCCGCAGCGACCACCTGGTCCTCATCTCGGAGGATTTCCTGGAATATATCGAAGGGTGGGGGATCGACCGCAGCCGCGTCAGCATCCAGCCGAACTGGGCGCCGTTAGCGCTGACTGCGCCGCTGCCGAGGCACAACGCCTGGGCAGCCGCGCACAGCCTCGAGGATAAATTTGTGTTCCTCTTTTCCGGCGTGCTTGGTCTCAAACATGAGATACAGCCTTTCCTCGCCCTCGCCAGGGCATTCATCGACACTCCCGATGTCCGGATCGTGGTCATCGCGGAAGGACCATATGCGGATGAATTGCGTGATCATGTGAAGAGGGAAGGGCTCGGTAACCTGATCCTGCTTGCGTATCAGCAGGCGGACGAGTACCCGTTCGTGCTGGCTTCCGCGGACGTGCTGCTGACCGTGCTGAACCAAGAGGCGGGTCGTTATTCGGTACCGTCCAAAGTCTACAGCCACATGTGTGCGGGTATACCCCAGCTTCTTTCCATCCCGCCAGAAAACGCCGCGGCAAGGATCATCGAGGAGAACCGAATTGGCCTGGTGTCAGCACCCGGTGACCTCGAGGGTTGGGTGCGTAACGCAGCCCGCCTGTACCGCGAGCGCGCGGTCGATGAAATGGGCTTGAGCGGTTTACTATATGCGCATGAGCATTTTGCCATCGACCCCATCGCCGCGAATTTTGAGTCGTGGTTTGCCCTGTGCATGAAGGAGCCCTGATGTCGACCGGAACGCAAGCGGACACCCAGGCAAGGCAGCAGAAGGCACTCGTCATCTCGGCGCAGGCCAGGCTCTTCAATCGGAACAAGCGCTTGCTCATGTCAGCGTTGATGATCGCGGCGGACGTGGTTTCGCTCGTGCTGGCCGCTGTCTTTTCCATCCTCATCCGCGGCGCGTTCAACCCGCCGCTCACCGCCCCGGCGGCGTACTACGCTCTGATGCCTTACCTCCTGATCTTTCTCGTCGCGTTCCTAGTTGCGCGGCTGTACCCTGGCAATGGCATCTCGCCGCACGAGGAATTGCGCCTGACGACCCTTTCCATCAGCGCGGTGATGATCCTGCTGGCGGTTTTCCTCTTCCTCACCCAGCAGGGCATGCAATTCTCGCGCTTCGTCTTTCTGGCGTTCTGGGTGCTGGCGCTCATTTTTATGCCCATTCACCGCCTGTTATGGAAGAGAATCGGTTTCCGACTGGGCATCTGGGGGGAACCGGTGGCGATCATCGGGTATGGCGCGAAGGGCGTAAAAGCCTGCCGGTTCCTCCAAAGTGATCCTGTGTTTGGCTTTTTGCCGCTGGTGATCGTGACCGCCGGGCAGGCGAATGCCGATGACCTGCAGCCAAGATTGACCGTCCTGGAGGCCGACTTTTTCGCGCAGAATAGACACTTGCTGGAACAATTGGGTATCCGCATGGCCATCCTCGTCCCGGACGAGATTCCCGCCGCATTGTACAGGGAAATGCTCGAGGAGCGCACTTTCGGCTTGAAGCGGCTGTTGCTCATCTCCCAGATGAACTGGATCGGAGGTTCCACCCTCACCGCGCACAACCTGGACGGGTTGCTCGGTCTGGAGGTGGAATCAAATTTATTAAAACCCCATCACCAGGTTGTCAAGCGCGCGCTTGATCTGCTGCTATCCGCAGTGGGATTGGTGGCGGGGCTGCCGCTGTTCCTGGTTATTGCCCTGCTGATCCGCGCCGACTCTCACGGTCCAGTGATTTACCGCCACACCCGCGTCGGCAGGAGTGGAAAGGCGTTCCGCCTGTGGAAATTCCGCACGATGGTGCGGGACGCGGATGAACAGCATGCTGACCTGCTGCGGGAAAACCCCGCCCTGCGAGACGAGTGGGAAAGCACGCACAAGCATAAAAACGATCCGCGCATCACACGTGTGGGCCGCTGGTTGCGGCGCTCGAGCCTGGATGAATTGCCCCAGCTGTTGAACATCTTCAAGGGCGAGATGAGCCTTGTTGGCCCGCGCCCGATCGTTGAAGAGGAAGTCAAGGCTTACCAGGGCGGCTACCATCTCTACCAGCAGGT
>CAYYBP010000163.1:0-1021 GCA_964470275.1 uncultured Anaerolinea sp.
GCCGCCGCCCGCCAGTGAAGGCTGCGGTTTCTGCGCCTACCGCGCGGAGGCTCGCCGGCACGGGTTGTAATTGATAATTGTAGGGGTTCAGCGCGCTGAACCCCTACATTTGTCTTAATGTCATTGCGAGGGAGCGGGTGTTGCGACTGAAGCAATCCCCAATTTGGAGAAAACTGAGATTGCTTCGTCGGAAAAGCACCTCCTCGCAATGACAATTCGTTATTGACCGTGCCTTACTCGTACCGCAGCGCCTCCACGATGGGGATGCGCGCCGCCTGGCGGGCGGGGATCAGCGCAGCCAGCACGCCGAACAGCAGCCCGACGGCGACAGCCGCCAGGATGCCAACCCCCGGGAAGTAAAAATCGAGCTTGAACCCGGTGATCTGCAGGGCTTTGAGCATGTAATAGCTGAGGAAAATGCCCACCACGATCCCCAGCGAGGTGCCCAGGGCGGAGAGCAGCAGGCTTTCGCCCAGCACCATTTGTCTGACCTGCCGGCGTGTCGAGCCGATGGCACGCAGCATGCCGATCTCGCGCGTGCGTTCAATGATATTGATTGTCAGGGTGTTGATCATGGCGATGAGCCCGGGGATGGCGAGCATGAGCGTGAGGGCGTACATGAACGACAGCGCCATATCGAGGGTCTTCATCTGTTCAGCTTTGAACTCAGCCGAATCCACCAGTGTGAAGGCGGGGTACTTCTTCACTGCGGCATTCATCGCGGCGTCCACGTCCGCGCTGTCTGCACCGTCTGTGCGGTTGGCCATGATCAGCACGTCGGTGGTGATGTGAAAATCCTGCTGCAGGTTGGCCTGCGAAATATAACCGGTTGCCAGCTTGGCGTTGAGGTAATCCATGGCAATACCGACGACCCGGTAGGGTTTCTCGCCTTCGGCGGTCATGAGCGTGATCGTGTCGCCGATCTTGGTGCCGCTGGAGGACGAAAAGATCCCGTTGATGATGATGGCGCGCCCGTTTTGCATGGCAGCGTATGCGCTCTGCTCATCGCCGGAATTGAATT
>CAYYBP010000163.1:1031-4343 GCA_964470275.1 uncultured Anaerolinea sp.
ATGACCTGAAGGGAGGTGTTATCAGTGCTGCTGGCAGCCAGGCGCAGCGATGTGACGCTGTCAATACCGTCGATCTTCTCCAGCTCGCTGGCGAATTCCGGCGCGGCGCCCATGTTTCCGCCGCCCAATACCAGCGATTCGGGCATCAGCAGGTAATCCGCGCCCAGGCTCTTATCCAGGTAAGACATAAAACCAAATTTCATGCTCGTAACAAGCCCGATCATGGCGATGGTCACCGCCAGACCGATCATCATGGCGGAGGCGGTCACGGATGCCCTGCCGGGTTGGCGCTTGAGGTTGCCCTGCGCCAGGTTGCCCTGGCGGGCGTAAACCAGGTTGATCAGCTTTCCAAAGATGTCCGCCACCGGCTTGACTACCACCGGGATGACCAGCACCAGGCCGACCAGGAATAGGAGCATGGAGAACGATGCCACCTGCAGCCCGCCCAGCAGCAATCCTGCCACTGATACAACTGTCAGCACGAGCCCGATGATGGCGCGCTGACGGGTGTTGCGCCGCTCAACCGCCTGCGGCACCGGGCGGATGGCTTCCAGCGGGGTGACCTTCATCGCGGAGCGCGCCGGGAAGTAAGCGCTACCCAAGGTAAATCCAACCCCAAGCACCACGGCGCTGAGCAGGTTTTCGAGGGTGATCACCGGCGCGCCGACACTCATGCGCAGGTAGGTTTGTGCCAGGGGTTCAAGCGCTTTCAGGGTCACATAGGCGAACAGGTAGCCCAAAATCAGCCCGATGAGTGTGCCTGCCACGCCCTGGAGGATCGATTCGGTCAGGATGAGCTGCATCACCGTTTTGCGCGAAGCCCCCACCGCGCGCAGCATTCCCAGGTCGCGGCGGCGCTCCGCCACCACCGTGCGGAAGGTGTTGAAGATTACAAAAGCTGCCATCGCCAGCGCCATTAAACCAAATAACCACATGATGTTCTTGCCCAGCCCAAGCATGGCGGTCAGCTCGTTGCCTACTTCCACCGCTCCGAGTTTGAACTGGTCGCCGAGTGCCTGCAGCAGCGAGGTCTCCACCGCGCCCTGGTCCGCGCCGGCGTTCAGCAGGATATCGATCGAGGTCAGCTGACCGGGCAGGTGCAGGATACGCTGGACGGCGGAGAGTGGCACAAACACTTCGTCAACAATGGCGGCATCGAACTGCCCGCGGACGCCCACGACTTCCAGTTCAGTTGTGCCTTCGGAGGAGGGCAGGGTCAGCGTGTCGCCCGGTTTGAGGTCAAGTTTGCGCGCCATGTTGTAGCTGATCACGGCTGCCAGGTCATCCCCGTTCTCGAGGAAGCGGCCGTCGTCCACGGTGTATCGCCGCACGGAACCGGCGGTCGCGGGGTCCACGCCCGTCAGCAGGATGGCGGCCGAGCCGGTGAGGGGATCAGTCGCACCGCCCAGGCTGGCAGGGATCTGAACGTTGCGCTGCAGCACGCCGGTGCTCGCGTCAACACCCTCCACGGCGCTGACAATACCCAGGGCATAATGGTTGAAGGGGTTATTGGACGCGCTGGAGACGGTGAGATCCACCTTGCCGGCGGATGTGATCATCGTGTGCCGGAAAGCATTGAACATTCCCGGCAGCAGGGAATTCATGCCGAACAGGATCGTCACGCCGAAAACGATCGCCAGCGTGGTCAGCACCATGCGCTGTTTGCGGGCGGTCAGGTAGCGCAGGGCAAGAAGGAATTGACCTCTCATAGCGACTCAACTTTCTCTTTGAGCTTGCTGGACCTTTCCGCGTCTTCGCCTTCCATCACAGAATCGTCGACAATGCGGCCGTCCTTGAGGAAGATGATGCGGTCAGCGTAGGCGGCGATGCGCGGGTCGTGCGTCACCATCAGCACGGTGCGCCCGTAATCCGTTACCAGCCCGCGCAGCACGGAGGCGATCTCATCGCCGCTGCGGGTGTCGAGGTTGCCTGTCGGTTCGTCCGCCAGGATGATGAGCGGATCTGAGACCATGGCGCGGGCGATCGCCACGCGCTGCTGCTGCCCGCCGGAGAGTTCATCCGGGCGGTGGGAGGAGCGCCCGCCGAGTTTGTTCTTCTCGAGCCAGTCCCTGGCTTTGCCGAGCGCAGTTTCCTGCCGCACCCCATCCAGGATGAGGGGCAGGGCGGTGTTCTCGGAGGCGGAAAGCACAGGAATGAGGTTGAAGAACTGGAAGATGAACCCCATCTTGCGCCGCCGCAGCTCAGTGAGCTCGTTGTCATTCATCAGGGCGATGTCCTTGCCTTCGATGAGGACCGAACCGTTGCTGGGGCGGTCGAGTCCGCCGATGAGGTGCAGCAGTGTGGACTTGCCGCAGCCGCTGGGGCCCATCACAGCCACGAACTTACCCTCATCGATCGAAAGACTGACATTGTCGAGGGCTTTTACGGCTGTTTCCCCCGTGCCGTATACTTTGGAAAGTTGTTTTACTTCGATGATCGTCATTCTTGCTCCTTATAATGGATGATTATGCCTGTGTTTCTGCAGAAACCTGTCTTTGCGGGCGTCCGCGCGGACGCAGGTCCGGCTCGGGCGCGGGTTGGCGGTAAACCTCTTCGAGCCTGGCTTCGATCATGTCCAGCCAGCGCAGGTCGGCTTCGAGGTGCATGATGGCCTTGTCCAGCAGGAAGATGCGCGCCAGGTCGCTGCGCGGGTCGAGCTTTGACCGGCGCGCGGTCGCGCGGTGCAGGTCGCGGTACAGCCCGGCGCGCTGGATGCGGATGAGTTCGCCGGTGTCGACAAAGTCGAGGTCGCGCGACAGCATCAGCTTCAGGTAGAAGGTATCCTGTTGGTGAGCCGGGCGGATGTCAGCGCGCAGCCAGCGTTCCAGTTCATCGCGCCCGGCGGAGGTGATGGAGAACACGCGCTTTTCGGCTGCCGTCGGAGGTGCGTCGGTGGCACTGACCAGGTCACTTTCAAGCATGCGGTTGAGCGTGGTGTACACCTGGGCGGGTGTCACATCCCAGTTCTCACGCCCGCCCGCCAAAGCAGTGAAGGCGGCGCGCAGTTCGTAACCATATTGCGGCTGCCTTGCGAGCAGCCCGAGAAGTGTGTGTCTAACGGACATATAAATACTCTACAGTTGAGTATTATATCCCGCCGGGGTAGAAAGTCAAGAGGGTAGGGGATGTTTTAACTCGTAATGGGGAAATCGCCCTGTCGGAGATTGTCACTCCGCACAGTTCGCGGCTCGTACACAGTACTCGCACAAACCATTCGCAATTGCACTACTTATTTTCTGTTGTTGCGAGGAGGTGCTTTTCCGACGAAGCAATCCCCAACCCGGACAACGTCACCATGCTGCTTGCGTGTTT
>CAYYBP010000164.1:0-1859 GCA_964470275.1 uncultured Anaerolinea sp.
CTCCAGCCCCTCAACTTATACAACCATCCTTCCTGCTCGATAATTGCGCCCGGCTTGACGAGGAGAATGTTCATGTGATTTTGGAGGGCAGAGTCTACATGCCTGAGGGTTTTGTCTATGGATACGAAGGCTGGTATGGAATGGACTTTGTCTCAACCTCCCGGTTGAGGATTTTATTTGCGATAGGTGATTCGCCCAACCAGATGGAAATACTCCCCTTCGACTTTCGAAAGCAGGATCTCAAGATATATGCATTTGACGGCAGGTTGATCCAGGATGGACACAAGATTCGTGTGACTGGAAGACCAAAATACCGTTCTGATGATGAAAACCGTAAGTGTGAGCTTTGGGTGGATGTTGTCGAATCACTCATGCCGATGGAAGTTACAACACCATTGGATCTTCAGGTCGGCGAGATAGGTTGCCGTCCTCTAGACACTGCAAGGCAATTGATCCGCTTAAAAGGCTCTCTCAAGATAAATCGCAATGACTATACATGTTGGATGAATGAATGCAAACTTCAATTAACAGATTTCACCGGTTCGATCAATGTTGTGATTAAGGAGGGTAACCAGGCGAATCAAATGGCACCGCTCCCAAAAAATTATTCCACTAAGGACCTGGTCGTTTACGACAATACTGGAGCGACCGCTGATATCAATGAGATCACTCTCATTGGTGTCGCCAACGTGATCAATGAAAACGAATGCCAGATAACCGTGTACGAAGTTGAGCCATCTCCATCACCATAACCGTAGCAAAAAAGACACAGTATCGCCGGTACACATTTTCCGCGAACATTCCACACCCAGCGTCGGCGGATGTATATAATCATGTGTAAAGACCAGTAATCGTGCTCGCAAGGAGAAAAGATGATTCGCGTCCTTTTCCTGTGCACCGGCAATTCCTGCCGCAGCCAGATGGCAGAGGCTTTTTTGCGCGCTTACGGCGGGAATGAATTTGACGTTTACAGCGCCGGTTTGGCTCCCGGGGTGATCAACCCTTATACGTACCGGGTGATGGCGGAATCAGGTTTTGACCTGGCCGGGCATCGCTCCAAGGGGCTGGACGAATACCAGGGAAAAGTTGATTTCGACTACGTCATCACCGTGTGTGACGACGCCGACCGCAATTGTCCGCTGTATCTGTCCCGCGGGGCTCAGCGCCTGCACTGGCCGTTTGAAGATCCCGCCGCCTTCATCGGCAGTGATGAGGAAACGCTGGCCAAGTTCCGCCAGGTGCGGGATGCCATCGCTAACCGCGTCCGGCAGTGGCTTGAAGAATCCCCGGGATCATAAATCAATTTCCCGATCGCATTCCGGGTCTAAGGGTTCTCAGGTAAAGACTTCCGCTACGATTTACGCATTCAAGTTCATCCCGGCGATTGCGCCGGTGCTGAAGGCGAACTGCAGGTTGTACCCGCCGCACGGACCGACCACATCGATTATCTCGCCGGCCAGTAGCAGCCCCGGCACGATGCGCGAGCGCATGCTGAGCGGGTCGACCTCGCTCACCGGCACCCCGCCGGCGCTCACCTGGCAGAACTCAAAGCCGCGCACCCCCGTCACCTTGAAGGGAATAGCGGTCAGCAGGCGCAGCAGCACTTCCAACTGGCTATCGGTTACCGTGTTGATCCTGGCGTCCGGCGCGAGCCCCGCCATCGGCAGCAGAACCGGCGGCAGTTTGGGCGGCAGCACCGCCCCCAGCAGCACCGTCAGCGGGTAATCGCCCGACCGTTTGGCGCGCAGCAGCGACCGCAGCTGATTTTCGCTGGTGACCAGCGAGTTGAGCGTCAGCCGCAGGTCGCCCCCGGGGCGCGCCGAGGCGTGGTGGCTCAGGTCCATCACCGCCGGGCCGTT
>CAYYBP010000164.1:1869-4214 GCA_964470275.1 uncultured Anaerolinea sp.
ACTGATCGCCCGCGTACAGGCACGCCTGCGCGTCCAGCCGCACTCCCTGCAGGTCGCGGTAGGGCGCCATATTGCAGGTGAGGGGAGCCAGCGCCGGCCGCGGCGGGATGACCGTGTGCCCCAGCTGCTTGAGCATGGGGTAGAGCTGCCCGCGCGAACCGAGGTTGGGATACGCCGCCCCGCCAGCCGCCACCAGCAGGGTGGAGCAGGCGACGGAGCGCTGGGTCTTGAACCCGATCTCGAACCCGGCAGATGTATTGCGTATAGACATAACCTTGTGATCCATCAGCAGGCGCACGCCGGCTTCCTCCAGCGCCGCCTGGAAGGCGTTCACCACGGCCTGGGCGGATTCCGACAGCGGGTAACACCAGCCGTCGTGGGTGGCGTAGGTGAGCACACCGATACTCTCCAGAAAGGCAAGCAGCTCACCATGCCCGAAGCGGGCAAAGACCTGCATAAGCCAGGACGGGTCGGCGCAGGTGTAGCGTGACGCGTCCAGGCGCTGGTTGGTGAGGTTGGCGCGCCCGGCGCCGGTCACCAGCAGCTTGCGGCCGGGGGAGGGGCTGCTGTCGATCAGCGTCACCTCCGCCCCGCTGCGCGCCGCGAACAGCGCGGCGGTCATACCGGCCGGACCGGCGCCGATGATGGTGAGTTCATTGCTCATACAGGTATTGTACAGTCACGGGCGGCGGCGGGCAAGCCCGAACCGTCCCCGCGCACGCCACGGATTTGATACGATGTTGATGCTCGTTTCAAAATAAGATGTAATATAATGACAGTAAATTAGATATAGTAAAAGGATGTATAATAAAGATGTAATGAAAACCGAGAAGCTTTACCGCACCCAGGTGCTGCTGGAACCCGCGCAGTACCGTGAATTGACCGGGCTGGCCGAAAAGGAAGGCGTGAGCCTTTCCGCCCTGCTGCGCCGGATCGTGGCGCGCGGGCTTGAGCAGCATCACCGCCAGCAAATGGCGCGCGCCGCCGAGCAGCTGCTGGACCGCTATTACGCGGATGGAGACCTGGTGGGTTACTCCGCGCTGGATGGCGAGGATTTCCCCGGGGCAGGGGGGCGCGGGTGAACCGCGGCGAGGTCTGGCGCATGTCGCTTGACCGTCCCGGCAAGGTGGGCGAGGGGAGGGGGCGCGATGTGCTCATCCTCTCCAGCGACGCCCTGGCGGTGATACCTTTACGCATCGTCGTTCCGTTGGTGCCCTGGAGCGAAGCCTTCGACGCCGCGCCATGGATGGTGCGCGTGCCGCCCGTGCTCAATAGCGGGCTGGAGGAGGTGATGGCCGCCGACGCCCTGCAGGTGCGCTCCGTCTCCACCGCGCGCCTCACGCTGCGGCTGGGAGCCTTACCCGGGCGCGTCACCGCCCAGGTGGCTGCCGCGGTTAACGCATCGATCACGGATAACAGCGAGGGTTAACCGGTTTTCCCGCTGAATACACTTGTGACGAATTCACCCACTGACTTGAGAGCTGCTTTTGATTGCGGCAGCATCGGGATCAACTGAAAGACATGGAACATGCCGTCCCACACATCCAGGCGCGTGTCCACGCCGGCCTGCTGCGCCTTGTGGTAGAAGCGCGCGGCATCATCCAGCAGGATTTCGCGACTGCCGGCCTGCAGGTAGAGCGGGGGAAGCCCCGTTAAGTCCGCGAACAACGGGGAAATAAGCGGCTCGCTAGTAGAATGACTCCCCGCGTACAGCGCCGCGTACTCCCGCAAAACGCGGGCGGTCAGCACCGGGTCAACCCCGGCGTTCCTCGTTACAGAATCTCCGCTGGCGGTCAGGTCCAGCCAGGGTGAAAAGCACACCGCGCCTGCGGGCAGCGGCTTTCCTTCGTCGCGCAGCGCCAGCAGGGTGGCGATTGCCAGCCCGCCGCCGGCGGAATCGCCGGCCACGATGATCCGCGCGGGATCCTGCTCCCCGGCGAGCAGCCAGGCATACGCCTTGAGGCTGTCTTCCAGCGCGGCCGGGTAGGGGGCTTCAGGCGCCAGGCGGTAATTGATCGCCAGGGCGTTGCAGCCGGTGGCTTTAACCAGGCGCGCGATCATTTCGCGGTGGGAAGACACTGAACCCAGCGCGTACGCCCCGCCGTGCAGGTACAGCAGAACGCCTTCACCGGCACCCGGGCTCTCGATCCACTCCGCCGCCACGCCATCCGCCGCCACCCGGCGGGTTTTCACGTCCGCGGGCAGCCTGAAAAAGCGGGCCGATCTGTCCATCCTGGCGCGCTGCTCAGCGATCGTTCCTTTGAACATCCCCGAAAGCATGGGGCGGAGCATGTTGATGATCAAATTGGTGACCCGATCAGCCATTCTCACCCGTCCATTCCGGC
>CAYYBP010000165.1:0-4203 GCA_964470275.1 uncultured Anaerolinea sp.
TCGATGTCCTTTTTTGTCTAGTCTTTTTGTCTCACATGTATCTGAACTTACTCAGAATTATCCGGCGGGCAATCGAGCGGCGCTGGTAGACTATAATTGCCAGTGATGAACGGATTGCACAAGCTTGGCGCGTTTCTCATCATCCTGGTGCCGCTGGCAGCCGGGGTAGTTTTACCGGTTGGTGCGAACCCGGCCGAACTCACACAAAACCAGGAGGTCCTGCGGCTGGCGGATGAGCTGGGCGATAAGGCGCGAGAACTGACTGCCCTGAATGCAATCCTCGAGATTACTCCATGGCGCGGCGACCTCTGGCTGCGGGCGGGAAGGCTGTATTTCGGTGACGGACAGGCAAACAAGGCGGTCGAGGCATTTACCCAGGCCAATTCTCTCGGCGAAATACAAATCGATGACCAGCTCTCACTGGCAAAGGCGCTGATCACCAGCGGTGATTCAGCGAAAGCCTTTGTCTTATTGCGCACGATCCAATCAGAAGACGCTGGAATTTTGATCCAGGTTGCCAGGCTGCAAGCGCAGATGAACGATACCGGGGGAATCCTGCAGACCCTGGATAAGGCTTTTTCTCTTAACCCGCAGAACACTGAAGTCAATTACATGCTTGGAGTCCATCTGCTTACTGAGCAGCCCGAATCCGCAGTCTACCACCTGGAAATTGCCGGCGACGACGGGAAATACCAGGCGTATTCCAGGTACCTTCGCAGCGTGGTCGAGCAGTATGGTGATGTTTTCGGCAGTGGGGAATGGTATTTCCATACCGGCCAGGCGCTCGGGCAGGTGGGCGAGTGGACAGAAGCGCGGAACGCGTTTTACAGGGCCGTAGAACTCCTACCGGCCAGCGGCACGGCGTGGGCTATGCTGGGAGAAGCGCAGCAGCAAACCGGGGAAGATGGGAAAGCCAGCCTCGATAAAGCGCAGCAGATCGATCCCGGCGGAGAAATTGTCAATGGATTGCTGGCTTTGTACTACCGCCGGCAGGGTAATATCCAGCTGGCGATGGAAATGCTGGAGAAAGCCGCGGCTGCCAATCCCGGCGCGCCGGTGTGGCAGATCGAAGCTGCGAATACCGTTGCGCTCCTGGGAGATCTGGACAAAGCGGTTGAGCACTTCAACCTGGCTGTAGTCATTGACCGCGAGGATTACTCCACGTGGCAGGCGTACGCGAGGTTCTGCATCACCCATAATTACAAGGTCGATACGCTGGGGTTGACTGCTGCCCGGCAGGCGCTCCTGCTTCAGCCAAATGATCCAGTCTTGATCGACCTTCTGGGCACGGCTTACCTGGTGGTGGGTGACCTGGATAGCGCGGAGAGGTTGTTCCTTCAGGCGTTGGAACTGGATAACGAAGAAGCGGCCATTCTCATCCACCTGGGGCAGGTGTATCTGATGCGCGCAGACACGGATACCGCCCTGGATTACCTGCGGAGGGCGGCGGCATCGGCGACGGACGAGCGGCTGCGAAGCATGGCGAACACACTCATCGCGAAAAATGGCGGGCAATAAACACGAAAAGGTATAATCATTCATCCAGGTGAACACAAGACCGTGAAAAAAAAGATCCACTTCGTTGGTGCGGTTTCACTATTGCTGGTTTTCGCAGCAGCCTGTGGCAGGGTGGTGCCAGGATGGACCGCCAAACCCGCTGCCGAACCAGGGACGGTGTTATTTGAAGATAGCTTTGATCCCCCAACACAGGGATGGGGAACAATGAAGAGAGAGGAAGGACTGATCGGTTTTGGTTATGGCGGGATGGTCTTTACCGTCGACCTTTCTGATACTGTGCTATGGTCAGTCAACGGTGACCAGTGGATGGACACCCGGATCGAAGTGGATGGGATGCTGGTGGATGGATCGGCTGATGATTTTTTGGGGGTGATATGCCGCTACCAGGATGATGAAAATTTCTACGCTTTCCTTGTGAGCAATGACGGTTATTATGGGATCATAAAATATTTTGATGGCCGGATGGCGGTGTTGCCGGAAAACGGGTTGATGCAATACACTGATGTGATCAGGCAGGGGGTTGCGCTCAACCACATCCAGGCGGTGTGCCAGGGAGACGAGTTGAGGCTTTCTGTTAACGACTCGTTGCTCATCGAGATCACCGATATAAGTTTTTCTTCAGGAAGGGCAGGCTTGATCGCGGGAAGTCACACGGATGAATCCGTGATGGTCCTGTTTGACAATATGGCAGTTTACCAACCTTAAGATGAAAGTATTCTTTGATACTGTAGGATGCAGGCTCAACCAGGCGGAGATCGAACAACTTGCCACGGAATTCAGATCAGCCGGCCACACGATAGCTGAGAGCGCGGTTGAGGCTGACCTCGTGGTCATTAATTCGTGCTCGGTGACTGCCGCAGCCGCTTCAGACTCGCGCCAGAAGGCGCGTCAGGCTGAACACGCCGGCTGCCGGGAGATCATCTTCACTGGCTGCCTGGCGACGCTTGAACCGGATGAAAGCCGTGCGCTGCCCGGCATCCGCGACGTGGTGCCGAACGCACAAAAAATGAACATCGCGCACGTGTTTGCGGGTGTCCCGGAATTATATGAACTCGAACCCTTGGCACGGATCCCTCTGCCCGGATTACGGAAAAGAACCAGGGCTTTCATCAAGGTCCAGGATGGCTGCGACAACCTTTGCTCATTCTGCGTTACACGCATCGCCCGCGGAAAAGGGGTGAGTATGGCGCGCGAAAGGGTATTACGGGATGTGACCGCAGCAGTCGACGGAGGAACGCGGGAAGTGGTTCTGTCCGGTGTGCACCTGGGTTCGTGGGGCAGAGATCTGGGTGGCGGTGAGAGCTTGCCTGACCTGGTGGAATACCTGCTAAAGAATTCACCCATCGAGCGGGTGCGTCTCTCCTCGACTGAACCGTGGGACCTGGATGAACGCTTCTTTGAACTCTGGCAGGATGAGCGCATGTGCCGGCACCTGCACCTTCCGCTTCAATCCGGGTCAGCGAGTGTGCTCAAACGCATGATCCGGCGCACAAACCCGGAGGCATATCGGCACCTGGTGGACAAGGCGAGAGAAATGATCCCCGGCGTGGCGATCACAACGGATATCATCACGGGCTTTCCCGGCGAGACCGAGGATGAATTTATCGAAAGCCTGGAATTTGTGAAGGAAATGAATTTTGCCGGCGGGCATGTATTCCGCTACTCGCCGCGCGAGGGAACTGCCGCGGCGAAAATACCCGGCCGAGTGCATGGTAAGGTGGCGATCGAACGAGGCCGGTTGATGCGGGAAGCAATCCGCCGCTCCCAGGCGGCGTTCCTGGAAGCGCAGATAGGCGCTGAACACGAGGTGCTATGGGAAACCACCGAAGAAGTTGGAAGCGATCGGATTAAGATTCGTGGTCTGACATCAAATTACTTGCAGGCTTGCGCCGTAGCGCGCAACAACCGGCATGGGAAAATTGACCGTGTGCAGGTAACAGGCGTCAAGGGGTTGGAGCTTGAAACAAAGATTATTCGTAACTGAGGAGTGTAAATGAGTAATCCGCAATTGAAGTGGTGGCAGAAAGCAGTGTTTTATCAGATCTACCCGCGCAGTTTTGCAGACAGCAACGGGGACGGCATGGGTGACCTGGGCGGGATGATCTCAAAACTGGATTACCTGAAAGACCTGGGGATCGATGCCATCTGGCTGTCTCCCCATTACCCTTCGCCTTACATTGACTGCGGGTACGACATCTCCGATTATTGCGGGGTTGCGCCTGAATACGGCACCCTGGATCAGTTCCAACAGTTTTTGGATGGCGCGCACGCGCGCGGGATCAAGGTGGTGCTCGACCTGGTGCTCAATCACACATCAGACAAACACCCGTGGTTCATCGAATCGCGGTCGAGCGTTTCGAATCTGAAACGAGACTGGTATATCTGGAAGAAGGGAAAAGGGAAGAACCCGCCGAATAACTGGTTTTCTGCGTTCGGTGGTTCAGCGTGGGAATACGATGCCGACACTGGCGAGTATTACTATCACTACTTCTTCAAGGAGCAGCCTGACCTCAACTGGCATAATTCACAGGTGAGAAAGGCGATGTTTGACGCGGCGCGCTTCTGGCTTGACCTGGGGGTGGACGGTTTCAGGCTGGACGCCGTGGGGACCCTTTTCGAGAAGGATGGGTATCCTGATAACCGTGAAGGACTGAGCCAGGAAGACCTGTTCAAAATGGCGAGCCA
>CAYYBP010000166.1:0-4171 GCA_964470275.1 uncultured Anaerolinea sp.
GCGTCAGCCTGGACAAGGTGGTCGAAACCTGTGCATTGAAAGCCGGTTGGTCAGTGAATGATAAGAAGGGTTTCGAAAAACCGGATAAAACAGGTGGAGACCATCTGAAGCGAGGGATCGGTTTTGCATGTTCCTATAAAAATATCGGTTTTTCCTATGGCTACGCCGAAAACTGCTGGGCGATCATCGAATTACATGGCAAAGCCGAAATTGAAAAAGCCGTATTGCGGCACGCTGGGGCTGAAGTGGGGCAAGGCTCCCACACTGCCTTTAAACAAATGGCTGCTGAGGCGTTGGGATTACCGATCGAGAAAATCGAAATGGTCCTGTCAGATACGGCCAAAAACAACAATTCGGGCAGCGTCAGCGCATCCCGCATGACTTTCATGGCAGGCAACTCAATCATCGGGGCCGCAAAAGCCGCGTTGGAGAAATGGAAATGCGAGGAAAGACCGGCAATCGCGGAATACCAGTATTGGGCGCCTAAAACCTCACCCTTTGACCCCGAGAACGGTCAATGCGTGCCAAATGTCGCCTATGGCTACGCCGCCATTGCCGCTGAATGTGAAGTTGACATGGAAACGGGCAAAGTGAGGATCCTCAAGGTATATTGCGCGGATGATGTGGGCAAGGCGATCAACCCGAACCTGATCGAAGGACAGATCGAAGGCGCGATCGTTCAGGCTGCAGGGTATACAATTCTTGAAAACTTTATCCAGAAAGACGGGCGTGTACTGACCGATAAACTTTCCACTTACCTGATACCGACGATTTACGACGTCCCTGACGATGTTGAGTCCACAATACTGGAATTTCCCGAAAAGAACGGTCCCTGGGGAGCAAGGGGAGTAGGCGAGATGCCTTTCCTGCCATTCGCGCCTGCGATCACAGCTGCGGTTCACGACGCTACTGGAATATGGTTTGACAGTTTCCCGCTCACCCCGGAAAAGGTTTACCTGACTGTCTTGAAAGCAAATAACGCGCGCTAATCCATTTCGCGTTGGATATCATCTGAGTCCGTGTCGTCAATTTCGAGTTTGCCAGCCCGCATATCCTCGATGATCTTCCTGGCTTCAGTGATCTGCCCATAAGGGACAAGCACCTGCACCTCGCCTAAAGATCCTACAGTCAATCCGTACACGGTTCCAGCTGATTCCTGGTTGATGTATGATGTGATTCCAAAGGATTCCAGCATAATTTTTACCGATTCCGCTTCCAACATTCCGTTGGCAATGTACACTACTTCTTCTCTAATCTTGCGCTTGAACATTTTTCGCTCGCTTTCTCTCCAGTCTGGAAATCCTTTTCTCTATCAGTGAAGCCAAATGTTTCATATTTTGGTCAGTTAGATTCTCATTCACAATCATACCTGCTTTTCGTGCCCAAACCAACGCTGTTTGTACATCACGGCATTTGTGTTCGTAATACTTGGCCAATTCAATACATGAATTCACATCGTTCTTCTCTGAAGCTTCTTTCCAGTATTCGACTGCCTGGATCGGATCGCCGCGATTCTTGAAATGGTTACCCAAGAGTATGGATACCCTTTTCTTCTGGTCGGATGCCAGCCGGCGCTGATGGCAAATCTGGAGTGTTTTCTCCGCCAGTTCAGGCGCATTGATCTCAGTGTAGATCCGGCTGATGGCGATAAGATCTTCAATCGCGATATTTTCCAGAGATTGTGATTCCAGCAAGTCGGAGATATGAAGGAATAACGCCGCGAGGGAGACAATATCCTGTGCGTTGTGATAGATCACATCAGATATTTTTTGAGGGTCACCCGTGCGCAGGTATTCGAAGTAGATATCCGGGATCATCCAGCCTGGAACGTCCTCAGTGGTGCGCTCCAAATGCAAAATTGCTGTCTCAAGATCCTTTAAGGCGCAGGATTCCAGTTGGTTGCGCCACAATTTGCGTGAAAGATGCAGGATGTCCATGTGCAGGTTGTCGCGGAACCGGGCTGGGAGTTTATTGATGATCATTCTAGATTGCAGCAGGGGAATATCAAAGGATTTTCCATTGAAAGTTACAAAAACTGTGTCAGGTCGGAAGATGTTTGACAAATGCAGCAGCAGCGCTTTTTCTTCGGAGGGATCCCGGATGATAAATTGCTGCAGGTGAAACCCCTCATCATCAAACCTGCCAACCCCAACCAGGAAAGCAAATGTACCGGAATTTACAGATAATCCGGATGTTTCCGTATCAATAAATAAAAGTGAAGACAATCTTGGTTGCTCTGCAGATATTCGGGCTGCCTGGTTGATCCTTCCCATACTCACATTGTTGCGGAAAGAGATCGATCCATGCCTGTAATCCTGCGGATAATTCGTTTCTTTCAAGACGAATGAACCTACCGAATTTTCAATCACCGCGCCGCCAACAGATTCTTCCAATGAAAACTGCCGTGGCTGTTGTTCACGAGTGATGGCAACGGCTGGTTTGAAACCGAGAGCTTTTAATCGTTCGCTCAGGTAGTCCATTTATTGCTGATCCAATAAGAGATTGATCAATTCCAGTGTTTCCTTCTTACCGCCAATTGAATTATCCTGCGACGGTCCCACGCAGGATGGGCAGCCATCCGCGCAGCTGCAATTTTCGATCACGCTCTTGGCATCACTGAGCAGCATGTTCAACCTGTCATAAATGTGCTCACTCAGCCCGATTCCAGCCGGGATATTATCATAAAAAATGATCGAAGGCTGTTTTTCGGCGAATTTCGCGGCTGGATCTGCAAAGCCGGCGAGGTCGCCCGCATCGCACATCACCATCAAGGGTGAAAGTGATTCGAGGGTAAATTTTAAACCCGCGATCACACTGCGCACCCGCATCTGGCTTTCAACCAGCCTGTGGCAGGAGTGACATAATGTGACCAGGTTGGATAAGGCGTTGGCCTTTCGCATATCAGCAAAAAGCTTGAATGGGATCTTATGGTGTACGTGATGCTCTCCATCAGACTCAGATCTCCCGCACACCTGGCAGATAAATTGGTCTCGCGCCCGCACCAGGTTCCTGATCTTCTGCCAATCAGCGCCATAATCGTTGCGGTCGCTCATCCAGCTGCCGCTTTCTCGTAATTGATTGACGCAATCTTCGCTGAGGGTGATCCAATATCCCACTGTCCTCAAAGATGTTGATGGAAGGTCCAGTTCAAACTGGTCGATTACATCCCGCGTACCCCAAAGCATCCGTTTATAGCCTTCAACTTTTGAATTCACGACGATCTCGCCCGTGAATTTTCGATAATACTTGAACTCCATCTCCTTATTTACGCTCAGGACCTCCACGTCAGTTGAAATAACTGGTTCTGTCAAATAATCGTCCTGGCTCGGAGAGAGAATGGCGATATTCTTTTCGAGATCAAGGGTTTCAACCTTATACGTTTCGCCATCATGCAGGTAGATCGCGCCTGGATGCACCATCCAAAGCCCGCTGTTGTAATCAATTTCACCAATTACCTTGCGCTGTCCGTTTTCTTCACTCTCGAGCAGGATATTAGTTGAGGCGGTGCTCCTCAGCGACACGTGCTGAGACGGATAATCGCTTGAGACCCACGTGTAAGTTCCGTTCGATTGGTGGAGGACACCGTTTTCGACCAAAAAATCGAGATAATTCCCGGTATTCTCTATACCCAGGCTTCCGAAACTTTCCAGGGTATCAAATGGCAGTTCAGCAGCGGCACATTGCAGATGCTCCAGCAGGATCAGGGGATTATCCGGGTTGATCAACGCGTCTTCAGGATTACGCGAGAGCAAATATTCGGGATTCCTGGCCAGGTACTGGTCCAGGGGATTCATGGAGGCGATAAAAACGGCCAGCGATGGATGAAACTTACGACCTGCGCGGCCGGCGCGCTGGAGCAAAGCCGCGATCGTTCCAGGGTAACCTGGCAGCAGCACAGCATCCACACCCCCAATATCCACCCCCAATTCGAGCGCATTGGTGGCTATTCCGATCAGAATTTCGCCCCTTTTCAATCCTTCTTCGATCTCTCTTCTTTCCGTGCGCAGGTAGCCGCTCCTGTAGCCGCGGATCCTGTGGGATGGGATTCGCAGCACGGAGGAAATTTCTCGTTTGAGGATCTCCACAAATTTTCGCGTCCGGCAAAATACCAGGGTTTGAATGCTCCTGGAATACAAAAGCGAGAGGAACTTGCCAGTCGTTGTTACCAGCC
>CAYYBP010000167.1:0-4012 GCA_964470275.1 uncultured Anaerolinea sp.
TTTGTGCCGGTCTTGTTCGGCGGGCATTTGCCGATGGCTTTGACCGCCTCTTCGGGGATTCCGCGGTTGTAGCGCTGCAGATACTCGTGCCCGTCGCGGTAGACGTGCACCTCGCACCATTCGGAGAGGGCGTTCACGGCGGAGACACCAACGCCGTGCAGACCGCCGGAAACTTTATAAGAGGAATGACCAAACTTGCCGCCGGCGTGAAGAACCGTCATGACCACCTCGAGGGCGGATTTCTGCTTCTCGGGGTGGATATCCACCGGGATGCCGCGCCCGTCGTCCATCACGGTCACGCTGCTGTCGGGATGGATGATGATGTCGATGCGGCTGCAGGCGCCAGCCAGGGCTTCATCGATCGAATTGTCGACGACTTCATAAACCAGGTGATGCAGCGCTTTCAGGTCGGTGCCGCCCACGTACATACCCGGGCGGCGGCGAACCGCTTCCAGCCCCTCTAAGACCTGGATATCCTTGGCGCCGTAACTGGAGACATTATTGTTCAAGGGTGCTTCCTCCGCTTTCCTGTTGCCTTTTAGCTTCTGAGATCTTTTGTATATTGAACTGCATCCAGCGTAACCCCTCGCGGTAATAACGGAAACTCGCCACCATCAGGCCGGTCACGATGAAGGCGTGGCCGCCAATGCCCAACAGCGTCAACCAGGAATCGCTGGAAGGGAGCATCCAGAGCATGTTAAACCCCTCGCTGACCAAAACGCTGAAGAGGATGAAGAATCCCGTTCCCGGCAGGAAGAACCTCACCAGCCTGAGCGAAAGCAGCATCGAGGGCACTACCCGCTGGCCAAGGGTGAATATCCCGTGCGGAGAGAAAACGAGCGGGAGAATGCCCCATAACAGCAGGAAGACGAAGCCCATCAACACGAATTGCGCCAGCCCGAGAGAGAGCAGACCCAGGAGTGAGATGAGGATCAACATCGGGATGGAGATCGCGATCAGGATCGCCACCAGGATCAAGAAGAAAACCAGCGACTGCGAATACTGCCAGAACAACCGGCTCCAGGAGAACTTCTCTTTTTCAACCGCTGAGTACCTGGCGATGGAATTGAAATAAACTGCTCCCAGGAAGAACCCGGTCATCAAGAGCAAGCCCAGCATGGCAACACCCACCTGCAAGGAGGGCGTTTCCAGGACCAGGTTGGTTTTGAGCGGCGAGGTATTGGGAGAAAGGCGCGCAATCAGGCTCGGCACACCGATCGGGATGGTGCGGATGGCCGTCAACAGGTTGAACTGCTCGAGGAACCCGGTCCACAATTCTGTCGACATCTTGATAGTATCCAGCATTTCTTTCGAGCCAACCCTGGTCATCGTATCTGTTAGACCCGATATGAACGGGCTGAAAAGATCATGGATGCGCAACTTAGGACCCAGCCACAAGAACAGGTCGATCAGCACGGGCAGAAGGATCAGGTGGATCTGCCCCGCGACGGTGTTAAAACCATTCAACAGGGTTCGAAATAACCTGGGCGGTGTTGCGGTTAAGATCGGCTCTTCAGCATTCATACAATCAGTAATTTTACCATACGTGATTTTTACGCTCCCCTGCGGTGTGAGATTCAGGTCGTAGAAGACGGGATAAGGTAAAATTGAAGCTGTGAAAGAACACAGGCATGTCCCCGATCTTGACCGGTTGAGTGTCGTCATCGCCCTCATCCTCCTTGCATACGCCACAACCTCCTTCGTGACCTTTCCGACAAAGACGCTGAATCTCCAGCTGCCCGGCTTCCTGATCGAGGTGAACGTGAACTTCACAACCCTCGTGGCGGTGGTTGTCGCCATTCTGGCGGCTGCCGGCTCAGACTGGATCATCAACGGGCACCCCCACCTGCAGGATGAGATCCGCTGGCATCACTGGATCGTCCCGGCGTTCACTGCCATCGCCATCGGAATCCCGCTGGGCACGCTCCCGGTCAGCAGCGCCTGGTGGATCATCTTTGCTCTCGGCGGCGTATTGATGGTCGGTGTGCTGACCGCCGAGTATATTTCAGTAGACGCGAACGACGTGCGCTACGCTTTCGCGGTGATGGCGCTGAACGCGGTGAGCCTGGCATTGTTCCTGGTCATCACCACCGCGATCTCGGGCGGCGGGTACAGGTTGTATATATTATTGATCGCAGTCTTCCCGGCTGCCTTTCTCATCTCCGCCCGCACCATGCACCTGCGCCTGGTGACCGCCTGGAATATCCCGTGGGCTTTCGCCATCGCGTTGATCGTCACCCAGGTCGCGGCGGCGCTGTTCTATCTGCCGCTGCGCTCCATCCAATTCGGCATGATCACGCTGGGGGTACTCTACGGGTTGATAACGGTCGCTTCAAACATTGAGGAAAAGTATCCGCGCCGCACCGTGTGGATAGAACCGGCTGTCATGACCGTTGTCTTTTGCCTGATCGGTTTTCTTATTAAATAGAAAAGCAGTTGCCCTGCCGCGCTTACGCCTCTGATGCCTGTTCCTCCGCGGACAGGGTTTTGTAGAGGAAGGCGACGTTGCGCTTGTGCAGTTCCGCGCCCAGCCCCCCGAGGGTAACGCGGCTCTTGCCGCAGGATTCGATATCGATCTCGGCCAGGGCTTCCAGCGGGCTGCGCTTCTTTGCCGCGCCGCGCACGGCCTTGCGCACCGCGTTGATGTACGCCAGGTTTTCGCGGGTGGCTTCTTCGATCTCGCCCCGCAGGATAATGTCGCCGTGCCCCTGGATGATGTTCTCCAGCCCCATCTTGCCGATCTGCTTGATGGTCGCCGCGATCACATCCGGGTTGCCATCGACCATGTAGGGCAGCGGCATGAAGGCATCACCGGCGAACAGCACCCGGTCCTCCTCCACCAGCACTGAGATACCGTCGCGGGAATGACCCGGCGCAGGGCTCAGCACAAGTGACTTTTTACCCACCCGCAGCGTGAGATTGCCCTCGGCGAAGGTCAGGTGCGGCAGCACGAGTTTTACATTTCTGAATGACGCGTTGTTCTTTTTGATCGCTTCCAGCGATGCCTCGCCCTTCTCAAGCATGATATCGCGGGCGAACGAGTGCGCGATCACCGTGGCGCCCGGGAAGAAGCAGTTGCCCCAGGAATGATCGGCGTGATAGTGGGTGTTGATCACGTAGCGCACCGGCACACCCAGCTGGTCTTCGATGAAGGCGCGCATTTCAAGCGCCTCCTCGGGGAGCGCCAGGGTATCGATCATCACCGCCCAGTTCGGGCCGGTAACCGCCCCGGCTGTCACCTGGGCGTACACTTCACTTTGGAACCAGTAGACGTTATCAGAAACGCGTTCTCGATGCATACAGGCAGATCCTTGCGTAAAAATTATCGATATTCTGTTTTCTAATCAATGAGGATAGCATAGTTGGTATGAAAAGTCAAAAAATTGCCCTTCCCGGCGCACTTTCCTGCCAATTTGCCATCCAGGTCATTCATAAACTTCACCCGGCAGCCCTGGTGAGGCGACCGGGTGTTGGATTCGAGTCTGAAGCGCCAACCGGGTTTACAACACCTTGCTGAGAAACAGCCTGGTGCGCTCCTCTTTCGGGTTGGTGAACAACTCGTTCGGCGGCGCCATTTCAATGATCTGCCCGCCGTCCATCAGGATGACGCGGTCGGCGGCAGCCTTGGCGAAGCCGATCTCATGGGAGACGACCACCATGGTCATGCCTTCCTTTGCCAGGTTGAGCATTACGTCCAGCACTTCCTGGATCATTTCGGGGTCGAGCGCGCTGGTGGGCTCGTCGAAGAGCATGATCTTTGGATTCATCGCCAGCGCGCGCGCGATCGCCACGCGCTGCTGCTGCCCGCCCGAAAGCTGCCCCGGGTAATAATCAGCCTTATCGGGGATGCCCACCTTGACGAGCAATTCACGGGCGGTCTTGTCCGCTTCCTGCGGCGAACGTTTGCGGATGATCTTCTGGGCGAGGGTGACGTTATCGAGCACGGTGAGGTGCGGGAAGAGGTTGAACTGCTGGAAAACCATGCCCACCTCGGTGCGCACGGCGTTGATGT
>CAYYBP010000168.1:0-1110 GCA_964470275.1 uncultured Anaerolinea sp.
GGCAAGCTGGGCAGCGCCGGTCAGCTGGAGAAGGTGCGCGCGCTCGTTAGCAAGTAAAAACCTATAATCATGGCCGGATCCCCGGTTTTTGGCTGGGGATCCATCAAATTACGCCAGGGGAAGGCAAATCTTTATAGAAATGGGGGACTTTAGAATTACTTTTCAGCTTGATCAAACAACTACTCAATCCAGAGTGCGTTCTTTATAATGATTTTACGAAACAGAACATGCTTCTGAGTCGGTATTCATTTATACCTGGGTGAAACGGAAGGCGCAGTCCATTGCTCTCGCCGGCGGGTCAAGATTATACAAATATCATTCTCACCTCGGTCGCCGTTCTGCTGACGGGGGCCATGGCGTGGTTTTCGTGGTACCACCGCCGCATCAACGGCGCCATTCACATGGTCATTCTTTCGCTGTTGGGGGTGATCTGGGGGCTGATATACCTCTTGCGGCTGCTCGTTGCCTCCTCATCCCTGGCCTTCATCTTCGATAACCTTCAATTCATCCCGGCGGTGTTTATCGCGCCTGTGTATTTCATCATGGTGATGGTATTTATCGGCCGCTCGGATGGCGTGCGCAAGCCCGCCTGGCTGCTGCTCTACCTTGTGCCGATCCTCAGCATCGCCGTCATCGCCACCAACAACTATCATTTTCTGCTCAATCAGCCGCAACAGACCGGCGGCGATGCTTTTCAACCACGCTACAACGCGTGGTTCTGGGTGATCATTGGGTACAGCATCCTGTTAGTGCTTTCTTCATTGGTCACCCTCGTGATCACATATATTCGGATGCCGCGCTGGTCGCGCGGCCGCATCACCGGTCTACTGCTCGCGACAGTCATCATCGTTGCTGCCATCATCTTTTCCTTCCCGGCATGGATTTATAACGCCCCCGTCAACCTCACCCTCATCGCCCTGCTGATGTCGATCGTTATGCTGGCGTACAGCCTTTTCAGCAACCGTATGCTGGATATCATCCCGCTCGGGCGTTCCACCCTCCTCAGCCAGTTGAACGATGCGGTCATCACCCTCAACGCGTACTACGAGGTCCTCGACCACAACGCCGCCGCTGGCGAGATCGCAGCGCTTGACCTGGCACACCATATCG
>CAYYBP010000168.1:1120-3990 GCA_964470275.1 uncultured Anaerolinea sp.
GCTTGAACACAGCATCGGGCATATCACCACCTGTGATTGGCGCGCGGACCACTCGGAAGAAGTGGTCATCGGGGAGGGCGCTGAGAGCCGAACCTACGATATGCGCGTCTCACCGCTGCATATCGAATCTCACCAGGTTGCAGGTTGGCTGGTGGTGCTGCGGGATATCTCGCGCCGCAAAGTGGAGGAAGAGGAGCGCGTCCAGATCCAGCAAAGATACCGCTCGATCTTCAATAACTCGAACTACGGCATCGTGCTGGTGGATTCCGATGGTAAGATCCTCGAGGCTAATTCCCAGTTCGCCAGGATCTGCCAGTGCACTGTGGCGAACCTTCAATTGCACACGCTGATGGACCTGTTCACCGAGGGCGCGCGCATCAATCTGAAGGGCGGCCGCAAGACCTACCCGGTCATCGATACCCTGCTCAGGCGTAAAAACGGCGAACCGCTGCCGGTGGAATTAAACCTCACACCGATCCTGGGCGAAGGTGAACCGGTATACTTCGCCACCATCCGCGACATCAGCGAGCGCAAGACCGCCGAGACCACCGCGCGCACCGCCCTCGAAAGCGCGCAATCACGTATGGACGAACTGGCGATCCTGCGCAGCGTCACTGAATCCCTCAACAAGGCGTCATCGCACCGCGCCGCCTACCTGCCGGTGTTCGAGACCGTCAGGACCATTACAAAATCCCCAGCGGTGTGGTTGATGCTGGTCGGCAAGACCGATGATCATTACCAGCGCATCGAGTACCGCCCGCTGGACGAAAACAACCTGCTGACCATCGAAAATATCCGCGGTCCGCATCCCAAATGCCTCACGCGCCTGCTGGAGGGGGGGGTCGACGCCCCTCACCTCACCCGCGACTGCCCGTGCAGCCGGCTGAGCAGTGAAAAGAACCATTACTCCTTTCCGCTGTTCATTGGCAAACAACCTCTCGGTTTGCTGAACTTTGTCGAAGATCCCGCCTTCCCGGTTGGCGAAAACAAGCAGCGCCTGCTATCGACGGTTTGCGACTCGTTCGCGGTGGCGGTCGAGCGGGTGCGGCTGTTCAAGAGCGAATACGACCAGCGCAAACTGGCTGAGACCATGCGCGATATCAACACCGCCCTCACCACCTCTTTGAACCTGAACGACATCCTCGACCTTCTGCTCGATCAGCTATCGCGTCTCATCCCTTACGATGGCGGCAACGTGATCCTCATTGAAGATGGCCATGGGCGGATCGCCCGCGTGCGCGGGTATGAGTTATCACGCAAGAAGGATGTAACCGCCCTTGTTGGCAAGACTTTTGAGGTCGAGAAAACCTCCAACCTGTTCGCGATCACCTCGCAAATGAAGCCCGTGATCATCCCCGACACCACGCAAGATATTACCTTTATCCCCACCACTGTATCTACCAACTACCACGCCTGGTTGGGTGTGCCGGTCATCAACGAAGGAAAAGTCACAGCGGTGTTCTGCCTTGACAAGGTGGAAGCCGGATTTTATACCGAGGAACACGCCAAACTTCTCTCCATGTTTGCCAGCCAGGCGGCGCTGGCAATAAGGAACGCCAGCCTGTACAGCACTGAACTCAGGCGCATTGAGGAGCTGGACGGTCTGCGCGCCACCCTGAACGACATCAGCGCCCAGCTTGACGTGAATGTTCTGCTGCAGGAGATCGTTAAACGCGCCACCCGTCTGCTAAACGTGGAAGTGGGTGAACTGGGTCTGTATGAGCCGGATGAAGACCAGCTCAGGATCCTGGTGTGTGAAAACCTGGACTATGACACCGTCGGAACGACCATCAAACTTGGGGATGGTGTGATGGGCGCTGCGGCAAAGAACCATAAACCCCTTTCCGTCACTGATTACCAGAACTGGCCGCATCGCCTGAATACCTTCGAGGTCGAGGAGGTCGCCAGTTTCGTGGCTGCCCCCATGCTCGGCGGAGGGGGTGAACTTCTGGGGGTCATCGGCGTGGGTAATAAGAAACAACACATTTTCAGCGCCAATGATATCCGCCTGTTGGACCTTTTCGCACAGCAGGCGACCGTGGTGCTGCGCAACGCGAGGTTGTACGAAGAAGCCCGCCGCCGCGCGGAGGAGGCGGATACCATCCGCAAGGCAGGCGCGGTGGTCGTATCGACCCTCAACCAGGACAAGGCGCTGCGGTTGATCCTTGAAGAACTCGCCCAGGTGGTGCCGTACGACAGCGCGTCCGTTCTGCTGCGCCGCAAGGACGCGCTCCAGATCGTGGGCGGCCGCGGATTTAGAAACATGAGCGCCGTTCTTGGGCTGGAATTGGCGCTCACACGCGACAACCCCGGCGCGCGGGTGTTCCTGGATAACAAACCGTTGTTGATCAAGGACATCCCCTTTGAGGCCCCGCAATTCAACATGCTCGGCAAGCGCAACATCATCCGCTCCTGGCTGGGAGTTCCGCTCACCGGGCAGGGCAAACCGATCGGCATTCTCTCCCTCGATTCTCACTCAACGGCAGCCTTTACTGAGGAAAGCGCGCGCCTGGTATCCGCTTTCGCGGACCAGGTGTCGATCGCGCTTGAGAATGCGCGCCTGTACGGGAACGCCCTCCAGGCCGCCAACCGCTTCGAAACGCTTTACAACGTCAGCCAGATCATCAGTGCCAACATCCGCTCCGAGGAGATCTACCCCGCCATTCATCACGCCACCACCGAGCTGATGGAGACCGAATTCTTCAGCATCTCTCTTGTGGACGAGAAAAAAGGTGAAATCGAAGACGTGTACATGGTCGACCGCGGCGAGCCCGCGCCGCTTTCGCGGCGGCCAATCGGCACCGGGCTCTTCAGCCGCGCGATCGAAAGCGGCGAGTCGCTCTTCTTTAATACTTTTGACGAAACCGCGA
>CAYYBP010000169.1:0-3967 GCA_964470275.1 uncultured Anaerolinea sp.
GCGTGTCACCCGCTCCTCCATGCTGGAAACGCTGCGTATGGAGTACGTGGTCACTGCGCGTGCCAAGGGTTTGAAGGAAAAAGATGTGATCAATAAACACGCCCGTCCAAACGCCATGCTCACCATCGTCACCATGGCGGGTATGAGTGTGGTCGGGTTACTAGGTGGTGTGGTTATTACAGAGACCGTGTTCAATTATCCCGGCATCGGGCAGGCGGCAGCCAACGCCGCGCAGCAGTTGGACGTGGTGACCGTTCTCGGTTTTGCCATTTTCAACGGGTTGATCCTGATCCTGGCCAACCTGATCGTAGATATCCTGTACGGCTTTATCGACCCGCGCGTACGGCTGGACTGAGGAGAGTAAGATGACAGATTTATCAACCCCGAGTGGTGACAATACCCTGCTCAAGGAAGTCATTTCCGACCGCAAGATCGGCCGCCTGGAAAAGTTCCTTGGTCCCGAGAACTACAGGATCCTCAAAGGTCTGCTGAAGACACCGGCGTCCATTATCGGGTTCATTCTCATCGGCATGTTCATTCTCATTGCCATCTTCGCCCCGGTGATCGCTCCCCCGGTTGGTAAAGACCCTTACAAGATCCCGCGCGACGGTTTCAGCGGGCAACCTAAACCCATGGGAACTGAATGGAAGAAGAATGTCCCCGAAATCCCGTTCTGGTATACACCGTTAACCGGTAAAGACTATTGGGTCCACCTGCTGGGAACCGCGCAGGGCCAGTATGATATTTTCTACGGCATCATCTGGGGCACTCGTACGGCCTTCCGCACTGGTTTTATCGTGGTGATCTCAACTTTTCTGATCGGCGTGATCATTGGGTCAGTATCGGCGTATTACGGCAGATGGGTGGATAACGTCATCATGCGTATCGTCGACGTCTTTATGACACTGCCTTTCATTTTAATGGCATTGATCATGGCGGCGGTGCTCACACCAGTGATCGGGAGGACCCTGATACCCGCCACGCTGGCCTTGATCACCTTTGGATGGATGGGCTATGCCCGTATTATCCGCGGCGATATCCTGTCAGTAAAGCAGCGCGACTTCGTCCTGGCCGCCAAGGTCAGCGGAGTAAAAGATGGGCGTATCCTCTTCAAGCATATCCTGCCGAACGCCATCTTCCCCACCCTGGTGCTCGCTTCCCTGGGTATCGGTGATGTGGTGCTTTCATTCGCCGCGCTTTCCTTCCTGGGTATCGGAACCGAGATCGGTTACGCGGACTGGGGACAGGTGCTCAGTTTTGCGCGCAACTGGATCAACAGCCTGGGCGAATACTGGTACATCGTGGTCTGGCCCGGTCTCACCCTGGTATTCTTCGTGATGGGCTGGAACCTGGTGGGTGATGCCCTGCGCGACGTGCTCGACCCTCGTATGCGCGGCAAATCGTAATTCAGGTAAGAATTTTTAACCGGCGGCTGATTTCAGCCGCCGGTTTTTTGACCTCATACAATGCTTTATAATTGGGGCAATGCTGTACCAGGGAAAAGGTGTATGAGACTCTCATTGTTCTCCAGAAAAGTAAAGTGGCTGTGGCTTGTTTTCCCGGCGTTTGTATTGATCCTCTCGGCCTGCGGGCAGGCGCTCCAGCCTGAAGCAACCGCAACCATCGCGCCCACGGTCGTTCCTGCCACTCCAACGCCGATTCCCCCCAAAACGTTTGTCGTTTGCATCGGCCAGGAGCCAGAAAGCCTGTATTTTTATAAGAACACCAGCCGCGCTGGATGGAGCGTGCTCGAGGCGATTTATGACGGGCCTTTCGACACGGAGAATTACGAATATACCCCGGTGATCTTAAAGAATATCCCCACGATCGAAAATGGGGGTGTCACGCTGCGATCAGCCACCGCCGCTGAAGGAGACCCGGTTGCCAGCGTCACTGGCGATGTTGTCGCTTTGGCGAAGGGCGTAAAGGTCTTTCCAGCCGGGTGCACCTCTTCGGATTGCGCGGTCGAATGGGATGGCAGCGCGCCGGTCGAGCTGGTGCAGATGGTGGTCACATTCGACCTGCTTGACGGGATCCTTTGGTCAGACGGTCAACCTCTCACCGCTGAGGATTCTGTTTTCTCTTACACGGTCAGCGCGGACCCGGCTACCAATGTAACCAAAACGAACATCAATCGTACATTTTCGTACGAAGCTGTTGACGCAGACACCATCCGGTGGACCGGTCAACGCGGGTACCTCACCCTCAACCCGGCGGCTTTTTTCTGGCTGCCGCTGCCGAAACACGCGTTGAGCGGCTTGACACCCGAACAGATGATGTCGGACCCGCTGACCAATACAAAACCGCTCGGCTGGGGAGCGTACATGATCGATGAATGGGTCACCGGCGACCGCATCCGCCTGGTGAAGAACCACAACTACTACCGCGCCGGTGAAGGGTTGCCTTATTTTGATGTGCTGGTTTACCGGTTTCTGCCCTCAACCCCCGAGGCTGATCTATCCATGGCTTTGACGGGTGAATGCGATATTATCGACACCAGCGTGGGTCTGGAAAACCAGATTATTGATATCCGACAACTTGAACTTGACGGAAAACTGAAGGCTTATTTCGGCATGGGGCCGGAATGGGAAGCGCTAAACTTCGGCATCAACCCCGCCTCTTATGATGACGGCTACAACCCGTACAACGACCGGGCGGATTTCTTCAGCGATGTGCGCATGCGGCAGGCGGTCGCCTATTGTGTTGACCGCGAGAAGATCCAGACCAACATCACCCTCAACCAGTCTGACATTCCGGTGACCTACCTTCCCCCCAACCACCCATTCGCCGCCACTGATACTGTCCGCTACGCGCACACCCCCGCCGCCGGGATTCAACTGCTGGAGGAAATGGGGTGGGTGGACGAAGACAGCGACCCGGCCACGCCGCGGGTGGCGCGCGGGGTGACGAATGTACTCGACGGAACGCTGCTGACCCTGAACTATTACGCCACCGAGAGCCCGCTGCACCTGGACGTTTCATCTGTGATCAACGAATCGTTAGGGGAATGCGGAATCCAGGTACAGACCAGTTTTCTTCCCGTCGACAGGATGTTCGCCACTGGGGCGGAAGGGCCAGTCTTTGGAAGAAATTACGACCTGGCTGAACTGGCCTGGTCGACCGGCAGACAACCGCCTTGTTTCTTATACACCTCAAGTGAGATCCCGACGGCAGCGAATAAATGGCTCGGAACGCGCTACGGCGGCGTCAATTTCAGTGGCTTTTCAAACGCGGAATACGACGCAGCCTGCGCCAGCGCGCTTTCAGCCGGGCTGAACCGTGACCTGCTCGCCTCCAGCAACCTGCGCATGCAGCAGATCTTGATGGAGGAGCTGCCGGTGCTGCCGCTCTTCTTCCATGTGAATGCGATGGTCTCACGGCCGGACCTGTGCGGCTTAACCCTCGACGTGACATCCCGCAGCCCACTTAAGGATATAGAGACCTTCACGCTGGCGGATGTCTGCCCGGGGAATTGAGCGGGATGCGCTTCGGGGTTGGAAAACAGCGGGTTCAGTACGCCCCATGGTTTTTGTGTTAAAATCTACCTCGCGGCAGCGCAACCTTGGGGCGTGGTGCAACGGCAGCACACCAGACTTTGGATCTGTGGATCTTGGTTCGAATCCAGGCGCCCCAGCCTTGGCCGCACGATGAAATGAAAAAGAAACCTCCCCCTGGTCATCGATCTTCAAAACCATCCATTTCGGCTTTACGCCTGTCACGGTCTTACAGAGACGGGCTGGTTTGGCTTTCGGTGTAGAATAATTATGCGAGGGGCAGTTATTTAATGGAGAAAATTATGAGAGTGGCAACGATCATCCTTGCTGCCGGGCAGGGAACAAGAATGAAATCTGACCTGCCCAAGGTGTTGCATCCACTCAATGGCAAAGCGCTGGTGGAGTATTCCATCCAGGCCGCTGCCGGGTTGGATTCCGAGCGGACGATCGTGGTTATTGGCAATGGCTCTGAG
>CAYYBP010000170.1:0-3919 GCA_964470275.1 uncultured Anaerolinea sp.
GATGACCTCCAATATCGGCGCCGAGATGATCCGGAAACAGGGATCGCTGGGCTTCAGCCTGCAGCGGGACGAAAAGGAGACCGAGCAGCAGAATTACGAGGACATGCGCAAAAAACTGCTTGAGTCGCTGCGCAAGGTCTTCCGCCCCGAGTTCATCAACCGGCTCGATGGCGTGATCGTGTTCCACCCGCTCAACCGTGACCACATCCGCCGGATCGTCAACCTCGAGCTCGACAAGGTGGCCGAACGCATGAAGGAGCACAACATCGCCATCAGCGCATCCGACGCCGCGCTGGAGTTCCTCGCATCTGAAGGCTACAACCCCGAAATGGGCGCCCGCCCGCTGCGCAGGGTCATCCAGGATAAGGTGGAAGACAGGCTATCAGACGCGGTGCTGGCGCACGATTTCAGCGAAGGCGATTCCGTGCTGGTGGACGTGAACAAGGACAACGAAATCATCCTCAAGCGCAATAAGAAGCGCTCTGCGCTGCCGAAACGGGTGAAAGAGGAAGCTGATCCCGCGGAAAACAAGGAACCGGAGCAGGTTCCGGTATAGAATTCACCGATCGATTGAGCCGGGACATTCCCGGCTTAATTAATTAAAAAAAACACGCTATTGAAGTCGACCAAGAAAACCCATATACTGGATACACTGGAAGAATTAGTTGTAGAAAAGGAGAGACATGCTTACCATTTCATCAATTTTACGTTCCAAAGGCGGCGAAATCTATTGGGTGGAAACAGGAACCAGTGTGAAAAAAGCGCTCGAATTGATGGCAGAGAAAGGCATCGGCGCCTTGCTGGTGATGGACGACGGAGAACCAGCCGGGATCTTCTCAGAACGCGATTTTGCGCGCATGGCCGCCAGGGAAGAACAGCTGGATTTTGACGCCCCGGTGGATGACTGTATGACCAGGAATATCTTCTGTGTCTCCAAGGATGACACTATCGATGAGTGCATGGCGCTCATGACTACACAACGCTTCAGGCATTTGCCGGTGTGTGATGAACACAAGATCATCGGCGTCATTTCCATCGGCGACGTGGTAAAGAACCTGATCGAGGACAAGAACCTGCTCATTCAGAACATGCAGAATTACATTCTCGGCCGCGGCTACGGAGAATAAACCGCGCTTACTTTTATTTGCTCGAATGAGTCGAATACAGGCATTCTTCGGGGCTTCTTTTGCGTTGATTGACACCATTGCACGCGCTGCAGAAAACATCTATACTTTCTCAAATCTGCATAACACGAGGTGTTTATGTTCCCGATAGGTGACGATAATTCCCAGCGCAGAACCGTACCTGTGGTCACCTGGGCGTTGGTGGCGATCAATGTGATCGTCTTCCTCCTCGAATTAGCCGGCGGCGAGGGGTTCATCCTTCAGTGGTCTTTTAATCCCGCCCGCTTTATCCAGGACCCGATCGGCAACATGGTCACCCTTCTCACCTCCATGTTCATGCACGCCGGCTGGCTGCACCTGGCTGGCAATATGCTTTACCTGCTCATCTTCGGCGATAACGTCGAGGATCTCTTCGGACATTTCAAATTCCTGATCTTTTACCTTTTGTGCGGGTTCGTTGCCATGACAGCGCAGTTCATTGCCGCTCCGTTCGTCAACCTCCCCAACCTCGGCGCCTCCGGGGCGATAGCGGGGGTGCTGGGAGCCTACCTGGTGCTCTTCCCGCAGCGGCGCGTACGGGTGCTGTTGAGTTTTTTCGTCGTCCGCATGCCGGCGGTGATCGTGATTGGCGCGTGGATTGTCATTCAAGTGATCAGCGGGTTCGGCACGTTGCACAGCTCGGGCGGCGCGGCTGGCGGGGTGGCTTACATGGCGCATATCGGAGGATTTCTCGCCGGGCTGGTGCTTTCTTTCTTCTTCCGCAGGCGCAGGCAGGCGCTTACGCCGCCTGGTTACTCACTATGATCAGATAATTCACGTTACCAGTTGTGATGTAGCAGTGCGAGGATAGTCATCGGATCGCGAATGCAAAAACAATGACGAATAATCAAGTTTCTGATTCTGAAAATCACCAATATTGACAAGGACAACAACTGTGAACAACGCGCAAGCCCCGGAAGAACCAACCCGCGAAAAACTCGATCGAGCAAAGATCATCCCGGTCTTCATTATTATCCTCATTGACCTGCTCGGGTTGACGATCATTATCCCGTTAATGTCCCTTTATGCCGCGTCGTTTGGCGCAAACGCATCCATGATCGGGCTGCTGGGGGCGGTGTATCCCGCGGCCCAGGTGGTTGGCGCGCCGTTTCTTGGCCGTTTGTCCGACCGCTACGGCAGAAAGCCTATTCTAATCATCAGCCAACTTGGCACCCTGACCGGCTTCCTGCTATTGGGATTCGCTGGTTCGATCTGGATCCTCTTCCTCTCAAGGCTATTGGACGGCCTTTCTGGCGCGAACATAGCCACCGCCCAGGCGGTCATCAGCGATTCGACCACCGAGAAAACCCGCACCCAGGGACTTGGGTTGATTGGCGCGGCTTTTGGGATGGGTTTTGTAGTTGGTCCAGTGATTTCCTTTATCGCCCTGTCTGTCAGTAAGAATAATTTCCATGTTCCCGCTCTCATTGCGGCGGGTTTTTCCACTGTATCCATCCTGCTGACGATCTTTATGTTGAAGGAAACCCTTCCTCCTGAATCGCGTGTCAGGCTGGGTTCGCGCTCAGAGCTCAGTTTGAGTTTGCTGCTGAGGACATTAAGAAAACCGATGGTGGGTTTTCTGCTGGGGCTCATATTCGTTCAACAGCTGGCTTTTGGTGGATTTCAGCAGCTTCTCTCGTTATTTACCCTGAATAAACTTGGGCTGAACGCATCAGGAAACGCGATCATTTTTGTGTTTGTCGGAATTGTGGTGGTGGCGGTGCAGGGGTACTTCATTGGGAGGTGGAGCCGACGTTTTGGCGAAGCCAGGCTGATCCGTTTTGGCCTGGTGATGTTGATGGCCGGGCTGGTCCTCACTGCCTTCACGCCAAGAATACCGCCGCCCTGGTACTCTCGTTCAGAACTTGAAACTCAACTGACAGCCGAGCGCAACCTTCCGGGTGAGACCCCGCCAACCCAGGATATCCAGATCCCGCTCCCGCCGGAGGACCGCAAGGGACTGCTGGGAATCGTGTGGATATTGGTAGCCATGGTCCCGGCCGCCATCGGCGGAGGTGTTCTGCAGCCCTCGCTCAACAGCCTGCTCACCCAGAACGTGTCAGTGCTTGAAATAGGCGGCACGCTTGGTATCTCGGCGGCGTTATTGAGCGCGGCTAACGCCTTTGCTCCTTCGCTTGGCGGTGTTCTGTTCCAGGAAGTCAACCCGAGCGCGCCTTATATTTTTGGCGCTTTGATCCTGGTGATCATTTTTCCGTTTACCGCGCGAGGATTAAGGATAAAACCGGCCAAATAACCTGCCGTTGAACACCGGGTTTGTCTGGCATGATGGTTACTTCAAAAGATTGACGTTCGAATTTTTCTAAAGTATCCTTAATAAACAGGTCTGGTAAAAAACTTCTGTTGGGAGGGAATGATATGGCTGCAATGGAGGACGTACTTGGTGTGATCCTTGGTGGTGGGCGCGGCTCGCGCTTGTTTCCGCTTACCAAGGAACGTTCCAAGCCCGCGGTGCCAATGGCGGGCAAGTACCGCTTGATCGATATACCCATCAGCAACTGCATCAACTCGGGTATCTACCACATTGCCGTTCTAACCCAGTTCAATTCCGTTTCGCTCCACCGTCATATTTCCCGCACCTACAATTTTGATGCCTTCCACAGCGGCTGGGTGCAGATCTGGGCTGCCGAACAAACCATCGAGAACACCAACTGGTACCAGGGCACGGCCGACGCGGTGCGCAAGCAGCTGCAGGAGATCAGTTCAACACGCGCCGAGCACGTGCTGATCCTGGCTGG
>CAYYBP010000171.1:0-3896 GCA_964470275.1 uncultured Anaerolinea sp.
AAATCGTATGCCTTTGCCAGTTCTTTGTGTGTCATCTTCACCCTCCGATATCAAAATAAAAAACCCTTCATCCGTAGAGGACGAAAGGCAGAAATTTTCGCGGTACCACCTCAATTCGCCATTGTCATGGCGCTCTTCTCCGGACAGTCATCCGGATTTCGCTGTAACGGGCTTACCCGTGCCGTTCTACGCCTTGATGGTTTCTTCGGCAGTCCTGCCAAACGACTTCAACCTGTTTCCGCTGCGGAGCCTTTCAGCCGTGGGCTCCTTCTCTACCAGCGTCCGTCAAGCCTACTACTTTTGGCGCGACTCGTATAGAATTATGTAATGATTATACAAATAATCAGGTCTATCGTCAATTCGAATTTTCACTTTTCAGAGCTGGCGTACCAAATCTCGGTTATACTCAAAAACCAGAAAAACCACAGGGTAGAAGGACGCGATTGAAGACGAAATTCACGAATACGCTCATACTCCTGATCCTCACCGAGCTGTTGGCCAGTTGCGCCCCGCAGACAGCCACACCGGCAGCCGCGCCTACCAGCACTCCGGCCGCTGCTACTCTAACGCCGGCGAGCACACCTGAACCCACCAGGGTTTACGAGGAGATCGGGGTGGACGCCGCCAGCCTGCAGGGCATCCAGGTGAGGTTCCTTCACCCATGGACGGGTGAGACGCTGAAGGTGATGAATTCACTGGTGGACCAATTCAACCAGACAAATGAGTATGGCGTGCATGTCATCGCCCAGGCGCCCGGCTCCACCGGGATGGTGGAAAACCAGCTGCGGGAGCAGGGGAACAACCAAAACTACGCCAATATTGTCGCCGCACCGGTGAGCCTGGTATTGGCGCTAAATGAAAAGGACGGCGTGGTCGCGGACCTGGCCCCGTATGTCCATTCCCAGCAGTATGGTATGGATCAGGAACTGGTCGGGGATTTCCGTCCCGAGTTCTGGAGCGCGGGAGCGGATGGCGAACGCCAGCTGGGGATACCAGCGCAGTTTTCAGGGCTGGTGATGTTTTCCAACACCACCTGGGCGGGCGAGCTTGGTCACAAGGATATTCCTGAAACGTCGGCTGAGTTTGAAAAGGTGGTTTGCGCGGCGAACGCGTCTTTCAGAAAAGACGAGGATGAGACGAATGACGGGCTGGGGGGTTGGGTGATCAACCGCAGCTCAGAATCCATGTACAACTGGCTGACCGCGTTTGGGGCGGGGATCTACGCGGATGGCGCATACTCATTTGATACCCCGGAGGCCAAAGATTCCCTGGCGTATTTACGAGGCCTGGCGCAGGATGCCTGCGCATGGATTGGCCGCAACCCGCGCACGGAGGAGTATTTCGCCCGGCGTGAAACTGTAGTTTACACCGGCTGGCTGCAGGACGCACAAAACCTGGCGGCTGCCATGACCAGGGCAGGTTCCATGGACGAGTGGATCATAAGCCCGTTCCCGGGCAGCGCGAGCCAGCTCACGCTCTCCAGCAACCTGGTGTACGCGGTGCTCCAATCCACTGGCGAGGAGGACCTGGCAGCCTGGTTGTTCATCAACTGGATCTCGCAGCCGCAGCAGCAGGCAAAGTTGTTACAGACGAACGGCACGTACCCCCTGGGCACCGCCGTCATGGCATACATTGGTAATTTCGCGGCGGCGCATCCACAATGGAATAACCTGGTGACAAGGGATCTGCCTGTCCAACTCGCACCAGCAAACGCGGATTGGCAAGTGGTGCGCCCGATCCTTGAAGACGGCGCATGGCAGCTGTTCAATTCAGAATCAAATCCTGATTTGATCCCGCCCATTCTCAAGGAAATGGACCGCCTGGCAGAAGAGCTGTCTGAGCGATATCCCTGATGGACGACCCGGTGATCATTTACACGGACGGCGGCTGCGACCCGAACCCGGGACCGGGCGGGTGGGCGGCGTTGATTATCCACGGGAATAAGGTTGAGGAGATCTCCGGGGCGGACCTGAAGACCACCAATAACCGCATGGAGTTGACCGCCGCGATCGAGGGGCTGCGCAGCCTGAAAAAGCCCACGACATTGACGCTGTACACAGATTCGCAGTACCTGCAAAAAGGGATTGAGATCTGGATGCCCGGCTGGCTCAAGAAAAACTGGCGCGGGTCGAACGGTCCGGTGGCGAACAAAGAGCTGTGGCAGGAGCTGCTGGGTGAAAGCCAGCGGCATCAACTGACCTGGCGCTGGATGAGGGGGCACACGGGCAATCCGTACAACGAGAGGGTCGATCGTTTATGCGGGTTGGCGCGCAACCAGCTCAGGAGACATCAGGGCGCGGATTAAGAATCGCGCGCGCCTGTTCGTAAATCTCATCTTCTGAAAGACTTAACAGCACATCATCCGCCCGGAGCACAAGGCTGCCGTTGGGCTGGATGTATTCCCCTTCACGCAGAAGCAGAATGATCAGGTATTCGGCAGGCAGTTTGAGCTCATAAACCGCCTTGCCAATGGCAGGCGACCCGGGGTGAACCTGGATCTCCTTGAGGTCACCCTTTACGCCGTGGCCGGAGAGAACTTCCAGCGGCAATTGTGGTTTGCGGGCGAGGGGCGCGTCAACCTTGAGCCAGCGCGCGACCTGGGGCAGGAGAGTTCCCTGGAGCAATACGGAGGTGATGACGATGAAAAACACCAGGTTAAAGACCCCATCCGCGCCGCTCACGCCCGCCACAAGCGGAAATGTAGCCAGCACGACAGGCACCGCGCCGCGCAGACCGACCCACGAAAGAAATGCCTTTTCCCGCGCGGTGTAGTGAAATGGCAGCAAGGTGATAAACACCGCCGCTGGCCGGGCGATCAGGATGAGGGCGAGGGAGATCAGCATACCAGACAGGATCACCGGTTTGATCTGGGAAGGGAAGACCAGCAGCCCAAGGGTGATAAACAACGCGATCTGCATCAGCCAGGCGTTGCCGTCGAAAAAGCGCAGCAGCGAGCGTTTATGCAGAAAATCCTCTTTCCCGAGCAACAATCCCAGCACATACACCGCGAGAAAACCGCTGCCCTGCAGCAGGTCTGCCAGGCCAAAGGTAAGGAAGACCAGGGCAAAGGTAAGGACAGGGTAAAGCCCTTCATAGCCGAGTTTGAGGCGGTTGATGAGGTAAAGGGACACATGGCTGAGCAGCCATCCGATCAGTAAGCCGATGCCCATCTGCGTCACAAAAAGCAGCAGCAGCCCGGCGGGATGAGCGATGGTATTCAGGATCCATTGGATGATACCGATGGTAAGAAAAATCGCCATCGGGTCGTTGCTGCCGGATTCGAGCTCAAGCAGAGGCTTGAGATTCCCCTTGAGACTGATTCCCCTCGCGCGCAACAGGGAAAAAACAGCCGCCGCGTCTGTGGAGGAGGCGATCGCACCGACAAGGAAACACTCCTCCCAGGATAGCCCGAGGATGAGCCTGGCGAATAATGCCATGATCCCGGCGGTGATCAACACACCCAGGGTGGCGAGAAGCAGCCCCTCTTTGATCACGGGCTTGATGCTCCGCCAATTGGTATCAACGCCGCCCGAAAACAGGATGATCGAAAGGGCGATTGTCGCGACCCACTGTGTGAGCACGGGGTCGTCGAAATAGATTCCCCCGAGACCTTCTGAGCCGGCGACCATGCCCAGCACGAGGAAAAGCAGCAACAGCGGCACGCCAAACCTCTCAGAGATCTTGCTGACCATCACACTCAGTAGGACAAGGATGGATCCGATGATGAATATGATCTCAAGATTGGCAGGCATACTTAATTATAGTAAAAAAACGGTGATTGCGGCAAAAATTCTCAGCCGGTCCAGGGAGGACGATCAGGCTGATGATGGCGGATTAAAAAAAAAGGAGGCGACGATGGGATTTGAACCCATGATCAGGGTTTTGCAGACCCTTGC
>CAYYBP010000172.1:0-3800 GCA_964470275.1 uncultured Anaerolinea sp.
GCGTGGGGGTCAATGTCCGGGTTGGTTCCGGGGTCGGTGAGGCGGTCAGGGTTGGGGTAAGGGTGGGCGTCTCGGAAGGTTGGAACAGACCAAACACGCTTGAAGATGAGCAGGCGCTGAGGAAGAGCGAAGCGAGCATCGTAACCAGCAGGATGGAACAGGCGCGTCTCATAAGATTTGGCTGATTATAGTCCAATCGCGGCTGGCTGCAGAAGGTTATTTGAAAACCTGCTGGATGAGCGGGTTGATGAGATCCCAGTTGGGGAGGAGCACCTGGGCGCCTTGATCCGTGACCCACGGCGTGACCATGTCGCGGTCGACGGTCACGGCGTCAAAGCCTTTAACTGCGGTGAATGCCAGCCCGTAGAGCATCCTGGGCCAGAGCCAAACGGGTAGGTTGGTATCGATGACGTTTACCAGCGCGGTCACCGTGGCGGGGATGCGCCCCCATTTGGCGGGGCTGAGCAGGTTTTTGAGCGCCGCGCTGATGAAGAGCTGGCCGCGTTTCTGGCGCCAGAAGTCATCGCTGCCGGCACGGTCGCGCACGAAAGCCAGCGCGGCGGTCCCGTCCAGAGTGTGCTCACCGGCCTCCAGCCCGGACATGGCTTCGGGCAGGTTGATGGTGACGCCGCCCATGGCGTCGACTACTTCAACGAAGCCGTCGAACTTGATACGGATCACATAGGGCACCTTGATGCCGAAGTTGGCTTCAACCACACCGGCAGCCGCGCGCATACCGGTTCCCGGCGCGTCGAGCTCGGCGAAGTAATGCGCGGTGTTGATGCGGTTCTCGCCGTAACCCGGGATGGTGACCCACAGGTCGCGCGGGATCGAGAGTAGGCTCATACGCGGGAGCACCGGCGGCAGCGTGCTGAGGATCATGGTGTCGCTGCGGCCGTAGGCAGTGCCGTCCGGCGCGCGGTCGATGCCGATGAGCAGCACGGTGGTGCGCATCGGGGTAAAGAAGATAAAGAAAACGAGCAGGATGATCACAGCGTTACGGAAACGGTGTGAGCGTCTGCGGGTGTTTAATGGTATCTGCAAGCTTTTACCTGGGCGGTCAGTACCTTTTTGGGAGTTCTTTTTGTTGTTCATAGGCTGATTCTAACGCATAAAAATGGGTTTGTCACCGTCATGAAAAGAGCCGGGAGGAACGCCCGGCTCTATCTCACGGGTATTCTTTCCTGCTAAATGAAGACGATCTGCGAGCCTTCGGTCATGTCCATGAAATCGCCGGCGGTAACGATGTCGATCACACCGTCAACGAAATCTTCCTTCTTGAGGCCGAACATATCAACCGACATCTTGCAGGCGTAGAGCTTGGCACCAGCGTCAACCATCATTTCGAGGTATTCCTTCACGGTTGGAACGCCGAGACCTTTCATCTTCTTCTTCATCAACGAGCTGGCGAAAGCGGTCATGCCGGGGATGATGCCGAAGATCTGGGGAATACCGATGTAACCGGGGATGCCCATCATATTCATTTTCATACTGGTGTTGGCGATCGGCGGAATCTCGAGGTGATTCACGCGCGCCTTGTTGATCATGTCCATCCCCCAGAAGGTAAAGAAGATGGTGACATCAATGCCGTTGCCAAGCGCCGCCCAGCCCATCACGAGCGCCGGGTAGACCATGTCGAGGTTGCCTTTGGAGCAGATAAATGCGATCTTGCGAGGTTCGTCAGACATTTGGTTTTCCTTTCAGAAGTAGGTTAGAAATCGTTGGTTGACTGCTAAACGCAGCCCTCGGGCTTGCCAAGGCCGGAAATTTTGGCGACCTTCTTGGCCGGGCCCTTGGGGAAGAGGGCGAACAGGTCCTTGGTGCTGATGCCGGACCCGCTGGTGATGGCGCGCAGGGTAGGCGCAGCGCCTCCAGTGGAAGCGGCGGTGCGGCAGAATTCGATCACTTTCCAGTGGGCTTCGGTGAGCTCGGTGAGACCTTCTTCTTTGGCGATCTCCACAGCGATCTCCTTGGTCCATTCGGCGGGGTTGGTCATGAAACCTTCATCGTTGACCTGTACTTCTTTTCCTGCAATTGTCTTTGTTGCCATATTGTTTCTCCTTATCAGTATTCAAGTAATTGATCTTATTAAATCGCGTTAAGCGATGGTTACCTTTTTTTTGCCCGCGGGTGAATACTCCGGGGGCAGCGGGAAGGGGATACCCCGCAGCATGATGTTCCAGTAAATCCATTTGAACGAGAGTTTGCCGATGTAATTCAGCCAGCTTTCCTTGAGCAAGGGGAAGGGACCGACCACGGGGAATGGATAAAGCCCGGGGAGGGGTTCGGTGTCGTAGCTGAAGTCGATGAGCAGGCTCTTGTTGAATCCCGAGAGAATGTGGCAGGTGGAGTGACCATCGAATTTCGCTGTAAGGGGCTTGCCTTCCAACGCGGACATGATGTTTTCGATGAGGGTCTCAGCGGAATAATGCACAACCGAGCCGGCCTTGGAAGCCGGGATGTTGGCAGCGTCACCGATCACCCAGATATTCTCATATTTTTCTGAGCGCAAGGTCTCCTTGTCAGTGGGTACAAAATGCAGCTCATTGCCCATGCCTGAGCGCTTGATCACATCCGAGCCCATATTGGTGGGGATGGACACAAGCAGGTCGTAATCGATCTCGCGGCCGTCGTATCCGCGGATGACATTCTTGGAGGCATCAACCTCCATGATATCGAATTCGCCCTCGGTGTGAATGCCTTTTTTAGTCAACACGTCGCCGAGCATCTTATTGGATACCGGCTTGGTGAAGGGTCCGGAGAGGGGAGTGGTAAAGATGAGGTCCACCTTGTTGCGGATGCCGCGCTGGGTGAAATAATAATCGGCCAGGTACATGAACTCGAGCGGGGCGACCGGGCACTTGATGGGCATTTCCTTGATGTTCAGCACGATCCTGCCGCCGTTGAAATTCTTAAGGTATTCCCGCAGCGCCATGGCGCCATCAAAGGTGTAATAGTCGAAGATATTCTTGCGCCAGCCATCCAGCATGCCGTCCACTTCTTCCGGGTGGATATCGGTGCCGGTGGCAATGAGCAGCTGGTCGTAATGGATAACCTGGTTGTCCTTGGAGAGCGTCACCTTGCTGGCTTCCGGTTCGATCAGCTCGATGTTGGACATGATGAGCTGAACGCCGGATGGAACGAATTTTTTCTTCGCCTGGTAAACCTCTTCCGGCTTATAGTATCCAAAGGGCAGGAAGAGAAAGCCGGGTTGGTAGTAGTGGGCTTCGTCGCGGTCGACCAGGATAATCTTCCATTCCTTGAGGTCAAGGCGTTTGGAAAGCTTGTTCGCCATCATGGTTCCGCCGGTGCCGGCGCCGAGAATGAGGAAGGTCTTCATGCAATATCTCCGTTTTGGTTAGGGTGTGATCTTCTGATTGACTTGCCTGGCCAGCAGGACCTGGTCTTTGAGCTGGTCAGCAAGGATCGAGCGTAAAATATCCAGCGCCTCAATTATGCGGGGATCCGCCAGGCGGTAGTTGATGGTCTGCCCATCGCGTTCAGAGCGGACGATGCCGCGGTCACGCAGGATCTTGAGGTGGCGGGAGACCGTGGGCTGGGGGAGGTCCATGGAGGAGGCGATGTCGTTGACGCAGAGGGGGCCTTCCGCCAGGCTATAGATGATGAGGATGCGGTTGGGGTCGGCCAGGCCGCTGCAAACCTGGGCGTGCAACCGCACCACTTCTTCGCGCAAATTATCACTCATCGTGTCATCTCTCTAATATATGCATATACGAGTATTTGTATATATTATACAGCAAATATACGGTTTGAAAAGATGACATTTGTCTTAATCCGGT
>CAYYBP010000173.1:0-1551 GCA_964470275.1 uncultured Anaerolinea sp.
AAGCCTAAACCTTCAGGGGAGAATATCCCCTGAAGGTTTTTCACGGATTCACTTATTCATATTTTCCTGTAAAATCTCTTTTACGAAGCTAAAGAACTTGATTATTTATAGACAGGAGGTTGTAGTTAATGAAGCCAGTTAATTTTGATTATTACGCTCCAACCCGCGTTGACGAAGCGCTGGACACACTGGCGGAACTCGGCTATGACGGAAAGGTGCTCGCCGGCGGCCAAAGCCTTGTCGCTGCGATGAATTTCCGCATGGCCAGACCCAGCGCGCTTGTCGATCTGAACAATGTGCCGGAACTCTCGTATATCAAGCCCACCGAAAACGGCGGGCTGGCGATCGGCACCATGACGCGCGTCTTTACCGTTGAACACAGTGAAGAAGTCGCCAGACGCTTTCCTCTGCTAATCGAAGTGTCGAAGTACATCGCCCACGCCCAGATCCGCCGCCGCGGAACATTTGGCGGCGCCATCGCCCACGCCGACCCGGCCGGGCAATTGCCCAGTATCTCGATGGTCATGAACATGAAAGCCCTCATCAGGGGCAAGGGCAAGGAACGCTGGGTGGACGCCCCCGACCTGATCATCGGACCGTTTATGACCGTCATCGAACCGGACGAGATGCTGGCAGAACTCGTGCTCGATCCGAATCCGCCCCGCACAGGCTCCAAATACGTCCAGGTGGCCAGGCAAAGCGGCGGTTACGCGCAATCCGCGGTCGCCTCGATCGTGACACTGGACGAAGACGACAAATGCAAGAACGTCCGCATGGTTTTGATGAGTGTGGCAGAAGTACCCATTCTTTCGCAAAAGGCTGGTGAAATCCTTATCGGTAATAAACCCACCAAAGAGTTGATCGAAGAAGTCGCGGAAGCAGCCGTGACGGGTGAAATCGACCCGGCGACCGACCTGCACGCTACTGCCGATTACCGCAGCAGCATCACCCGCGTTTTGATCGTACGCTCGCTCACTGAAGCCTTTGAACGCGCGAAAAAAGGAGGATGAAATGATTCAAAAACTGTTTCCCGTTACCTTAACCGTGAATGGCAAGCAATATACCCGTGAAGTGGAAGCCAGGATGTTATTGAGCGATTTTTTGCGCCATGAGATTGGCCTGCTTGGTACACATGTCGGCTGCGAACACGGGATATGCGGTGCCTGCACCATCCTCTTTGATGATGAACCCGTCCGCTCGTGCCTGATCTTCGCCGTCCAGGCGAACGGTCACAAGATCGAGACCGTGGAATCGCTCGGGACACCCGAGAATCTACACCCGATCCAGCAGTCGTTCCATGAGAAGCACGCGCTTCAATGCGGTTTTTGCACACCCGGATTCCTGATGACACTCGTGCCTTTCCTGAAGGAAAACCCAGATCCTTCTGAAGATGAGATCCGCGAAGCCATCGACGGAAACATCTGCCGGTGCACAGGGTATGAGAAGATCGTCGAGGCCGTGCAGGATGCGGCAGCGAAGATGTCTCAGAATAAGTGAAGCGAGGTGAACTGTGACTGGTAAATACTTTGGAAAACCTGAATTACGTCTCGA
>CAYYBP010000173.1:1561-3715 GCA_964470275.1 uncultured Anaerolinea sp.
GAAGACAAGTTCCTGCTAACCGGGAACGCGAAATTTATCGATGACATCGAGCTCCCCGGAATGCTGCACGCCGCCTTCCTGCGCAGTGATTACGCTCACGCCAGGATCTTGAGCATCGACGCATCTGAAGCCCGCAAACGCCCAGGTGTGGTGGCGGTATACACGGCAGATGACTTTGGTGATTTCTGGAAACCAGGCCCGCTGCAGGTCCCTCCCCCCACCGCCATCCCTGGTTCGCAATTCAACGCCCGCACCCTCGTGCCGATCGCAAAAGACAAGATCCGCTTTTCGGGCGAGCCGCTGGCTGTTGTGATCGCAGAATCACGCTACATCGCCGAAGACGCGTTTGACGATATCGTCGTGGATGTGGAAGTACTACCCGCGGTGGTGGACCTGGAAAAAGCCTGGGAAGATACCTCGGTGCTGGTGCACGACGACCTGCCTTCCAATATGGCCGCCCTGGTAAAACAGGAATCCGGTAATTACGAAGAAGCGAAAAAACAGGCCGACGTGGTGGTAGCAAAACGCATGCTTGTTGAACACGTGGCGGCCGCCGCCATGGAAAACCGCGGCTTTGTGGTCAACTGGGATGAACGCAACCAGGAACTGACCGTTTGGGCCAGCACACAATCTCCCCTCACCATCCGGGGATCAATGTCGCGCGCCCTGGGTCTGGCAGAGAGCCAGGTTCACGTCATCACCCCGTTTATCGGCGGCGGTTTTGGCCCGAAAGTGATGAGCTCACAGGCCGACGATGTGCTCCTGCCATGGATCTCGAAACAACTCAAACGCCCCATCAAGTGGATCGAAGACCGGCGGGAGAACTTTTTGGCGACCACCTCCGAACGCGACCAGGTGCATCACTGCGAGATCGCGCTCAAGAAAGACGGCACCATCCTCGGGTTCAAGGACGTTTTCTACCACAACACCGGGGCATATGACTCCTACGGTATGACCGTGCCTTTGAACACGCAGACCCACACGGTCAGCAATTACCGTGTGCCGAATTTCTACACTGAAATCCGCATGGTCTTCACCAACCAGATGGTCGTCACGCCGGTGCGCGGCGCGGGCCGCTCTGAAGGTGTTTTCGCCATGGAGCGCATGATCGACTTCGCAGCCCGCGAACTGAAGATGGACCCGGTGGAGCTGAGGCTGAAGAACCTGCTAAAACCCGAGGAATTCCCCCTGAAAACAGGCATCATCGGGCAGGACTTCGTAGAAGGCGTGCTCGACAGCGGCGACTACCTGGGTAACATGAAGCTGTGCCTGGATATGATCGAGTACGACAAGTTCCGCAAGGAGATCCAGCCCAAAGCTCGCAAGGAAGGCAAGACCCTCGGTATTGGTGTGGTTGCCTTCACCGAAGGAACCGCGGTCGGCCCCTACGAAGGCTGCCGCATTACCGTGAGCACCAATGGCAAGGTAACCCTCGCCACCAGCTACAGCACGCAGGGACAGGGACACTTCACCGTTTTCGCCCAGATCGTGGCGGACGCGCTGAATGTCAAACTGGAGGACGTCAAAGTCATCACCGGGGATACCGGTCACTTCGCCTGGGGCGCGGGCACTTTCGCGAGCCGCGGCGCGACGCTCGTTGGCACCGCCACCTACCAGGCGGCACAAAAGGTGCGCGCCAAGATCTTCGCCACCGCCAGTAAAGCCCTGGGCGTGCCCGAAGACCAGGTTGACCTGTGCGAAGGCAGCGTGTGCGCGAAAGGAAAGCCAGGCGTCTCGATCAGCCTGGGAGAACTCGCCGCAAAAGCCAACCCGATGCGCGGCGCAGTTGAACCCGGTGTTGAACCCGGCCTTGAAGCCACCGCGTATTACGCGCCGCCTCATGGCGCAACTGGATCCGGCGCCTGCGCGGTGATCCTCGACATTGACCCCGAAACCTGCAAACCGAAGATCGAACGATTCGTGCTGGTGCATGATTGCGGCACGGTTATCAACCCGCTGCTGCTCGAAGGGCAGCTTCAGGGCGGCGTTTCAATGGGCATCGGCAACGCGTTCTATGAAAAACTGGTGTACGACGAGAACGGTCAGATGGTAACCGCTTCCTTCATGGATTACCTGATGCCCCTGGCGACGGATATGCCGAAAAAGATGGAAATGGGACACCTGCACACACCGAGTCCGTTGAATCCCCTGGGA
>CAYYBP010000174.1:0-3659 GCA_964470275.1 uncultured Anaerolinea sp.
CCGGGCGTGTATTTCGAAGCACCGGTAGACCGCTCCACCGGGCACAGGCTCGCCATGGCGAAATTGATCCCGGATCGCGGCGCGTGGATGGAATTTGAAACACGCAAGAACGATTACCTGATCCTGAAATTTAACCGCAAGCGCACGGTTCCCATCACCATCTTCCTGCGCGCGCTCACCGCTGTGGATGACAAGCTGCCCGGCGACAGCCCCCTCAAGGTCGGTTCGGATGAAGAGTTGATTTCCCTTTTCGCGGACATCGACAACAACCCCGACCGGCAATTTATCGCGTCCACCATCCGGCAGGAACCACAATGGGATCTGACGAACCACCAGACCGTTGCCGAGGCGGCGTTGATTGAATTCTTCAAGCGCATGCGCCCGGGCGACCCCGCCAACCTTGAAAACGCCAGGCAATTCCTGGAAGAGCAATTGTTCGATAACCGTCATTATGACCTCGAACGGGTAGGACGCTACAAACTCAACCAGAAACTCGACCTGATGGACCGCATACCGGTCTCGCATCGCAGCATCACCAAGTGGGACATTGTCTACCTCATCCGCAGGATGATCCTGATCAACAACGAGGTTGAAGACAAGGATGACATCGACCACCTGGGCAACCGGCGGGTGAAGACGAACGGCGAGCTGATCCAGAACAAACTGCGCATCGGCCTGCGCCGCATGGAGCGGGTGATCAAGGAACGTATGTCGATCCGCGACCAGGACCAGGTTTCACCGGTCAGCCTCATTAACATTCGCCCGGTTGTGGCGGCGTTGCGTGAATTCTTCGGCTCCTCTCAGCTATCCCAGTTCATGGATCAAACCAATCCGCTGGCGGAACTGCGCAGCAAGCGAACCTTGTCCGCGCTGGGTCCGGGCGGTCTGCGGCGTGAACGCGCAGGCTTTGACGTCCGCGATGTGCACCATTCGCACTACGGCCGCATCTGCCCGATCGAGACGCCGGAAGGTCCGAACATTGGTCTGATCGGACGGTTGGCGAGTTACGCCCGTGTGAATGAATACGGTTTTATTGAAACCCCTTATCGCAAAGTGATCAAGACACTTGCCAGTGAAGATCCGCGCCTGGAGGGAAGACTCTTGCGCGAGACTTTGACCGATGAAAAAACCGGCGAGGTTATCGTAAAAGAAGGGGAGCGAATTACCAGCAAACAGCTTTCAGCGATCAAGAAATTAAAGAAAGCGCAAATCCAGGTAGAACCTTTTGTTTCGAGCGAAGTGGAATACCTTTCAGCAGACGCTGAAGACAAGTTCGTGATTGCCCAGGCGAACACCGGGTTAAACGAACACGATGAATTCGCACAGGAACAGATTTCAAGCCGCTATCACAGCGACTTTATCCATTCGTATCCCGATAATGTGAATTACATGGATGTATCCCCCCACCAGGTGGTGGGGATCAGCGCCGCGCTGATTCCTTTCCTGGAGCACGATGATGCGAACCGCGCCTTGATGGGGTCGAACATGCAAGCCCAGGCAGTGCCGCTGGTCAACCCGGATAGCCCATTGATTTCGACAGGCATGGAAAAATACGCCGCCCTCGATTCAGGCCAGGTGGTGATCGCGGTTGAGGATGGAGATGTGGTCTCAGTGACCGGTCAACAGATCGTGGTGAGAAACGCTGAAGGCAGAAATCACGAATATCATCTGCGCAAATACCAGCGTTCCAACCAGAGCACCTGCATCGATCAACGCCCGGCGGTAACCAAGGGGCAGCGGGTGCACAAGGGCGACATCCTGGCGGACTCTTCATCTACAGTGGACGGCAAGCTGTCACTGGGTCAGAATGTGGTTGTGGCGTTCCTCTCGTGGGAAGGCGGCAACTTTGAAGACGCCATCCTTATCTCTGAGAGGCTGGTGCAGGCGGACAAATTCACCTCGGTTCACATTGAAAAATACGAGGTGGAAGCACGAGACACCAAGCTGGGTCCGGAAGAGATCACGCGCGACATCCCCAACGTGGGTGAAGATGCGATCAAGGATCTTGACGAGCAGGGCATCATCCGAATCGGCGCCGAAGTCGGCCCGAACGATATCCTGGTCGGGAAAATTACACCCAAGGGCGAAAAAGAATTGACCCCTGAAGAACGCCTTCTGCGGGCAATTTTCGGCGAAAAATCACGCGATGTGAAGGATACCTCTCTGCGCATGCCGCATGGGGAACGTGGCAAAGTGGTGGACATGAAAGTGTTCACCCGTGAAGACAACGTGGACCTGTCTGCGGGTGTGGACATGATGGTGCGTGTCTCTGTTGCGCAGCGCCGCAAGATCACCGCCGGAGACAAGATGGCAGGGCGCCATGGCAATAAAGGCGTCGTCTCCCGTGTTGTGCCGGTCGAAAACATGCCCTTCCTTGAGGACGGCACCCCGGTGGACATCATTCTTAATCCGCTGGGCGTTCCCGGCCGTATGAACATCGGCCAGGTGCTTGAAACTCACCTCGGCTGGGCTGCCAGGCAGCTTGGTTTTGAGGCGATGACGCCGGTATTTGACGGCGCGACAGAATCTGAGATCGAAGCCGAACTGGCGCGCGCCTGGTTGATCGATCACGCATGGACTGAGTCAGGGTTGAAATCCTGGGAATGGTTGAATTCCATTGAACACGATCCCGAGACGATCACTGACGACGAAGAGGTAAGACTGCTTTACCTGGAAAACACCCTGGGTAGCAAATATGACGTGGAGCGGCTGGTTTCAGATAAAGACTATGCCCGCCGGGTCAACCTGGAAAACTGGTTAATTGAACACGGGATTGATCCGAAACCGATCGTTAAGATTGAGGGATTCGAATCCACAAAGACGGACGAGGAAAAAGACCTGGCAGCGATTCGATCCTGCCTGCGGGTATGGCTTGAAACCCAGGGCGTGGACGTTTCGAAACTCAAAGAGGATAAGGTCATCGAAGAAGCCCAGCAGTATACCTTGAAAACCAACCGTCCTTTACCAACCCTGGGCAAGCAAATGCTGCGGGATGGAAAGAACGGGCAGCCGTTCGACCAGCCGGTTACCGTGGGTGTGATGACCATGCTCAAACTCCATCACCTGGTGGAGGATAAAGTACACGCGCGTTCAACCGGACCGTACAGCCTGGTAACCCAGCAGCCGCTGGGCGGCAAGGCGCAATTCGGCGGCCAGCGGTTTGGTGAAATGGAAGTGTGGGCGCTTGAGGCCTACGGCGCCGCGCACACGCTGCAGGAAATGTTGACGGTAAAATCGGATGACGTTCAGGGACGCGTGAGCACCTACGAGGCCATCGTAAAGGGCGAGCCGATCGAAGACCCGAGCCTTCCGGCTTCGTTCAGGGTGCTGGTGAAAGAGCTGCAGAGCCTTGGGCTGGCTGTTGAAGCGGTGATGGACACCAAGGAAGTCATCCGCTTTGGTAAAGATGAAGAACGCGTAAGACCTCCACGCCTTGAGACCGGCTTGCTTGGCCTGGGTGAGGAGCTGCAGGGACTGCTGTAATTTAGCGATAACAGCGAAAAATGAGGGCCGGTCGGAGGAAAAATCTCTTGACCATGAAAACTCCCTATGTTATAATTTTTCGCCGTTGCAGGAATTACGTGGTGATGTGTGTACCTCGAAGGTTGAAATTATGAGGCCATCATTGCAGTCGATGGTCTCATGTTATTAGAAAACTA
>CAYYBP010000175.1:0-3349 GCA_964470275.1 uncultured Anaerolinea sp.
CCGCTACCTGCACCTGGATGCCGGGCACGTGTGCCAGAACCTGGCGCTGGGCGCGGAGCAGATCGAATGCGGCATCTGCCCGATCGCAGCATTTGACGATGTTTTATTGAACAAGACGCTCAAGCTCGACGGGGAGAACATGTTCGTGGTCTACCTGGCGAGTCTGGGCAAGAAGAGCACAGAAGAATAAAAAAAGCACGGGAAACCCGTGCCTTTCATAACTTCCTTACGAGCTACCTGGCCAGCATCCTGGCCATGTCAATATAGTCCTTCGAAATCACTTTCTTATTGGCAATAACCTCGTCGATCGGGATGGGCTGAATCTCACGCCCCGCGAGCCCGGTCATAACGCTGCTCATCCCTGCCAGCAGAAACTCAACCGACTTGACCCCGAAACGAGTCGCCAGCAGCCTGTCAAAGGCGGTGGGTTTTCCGCCACGCTGCACATGCCCCAGGATGGTGACGCGCGTGGTAAAACCGATATCCATCGCGTCGATCATCTCGCCCAGTTCGGCGGTATGCGGCTTATACCCTTCCGCAACCACCACGATGGCGTGGGTCTTGCCGCGGCGGTAGGCTTCTTCGATCGCGGCGGCCACCTCTTTCGGCGGGGTTTTACTCTCCGGGATCAACACCAGTTCCGCGCCGGTGATGATGCCGGCCTGTACTGCCAGGTAACCCGATTCACGCCCCATCGTCTCCACCAGGAACGCCCGGTTATGCGATGAGGCGGTGTCGCGCAGTTTGTCGATGGCGTCCACGATCGTGTTCAGGGCAGTATCCACGCCGATGCAGGTGTCGGTTCCGTAGATGTCGTTATCAATGCTGGCCGGCGCCCCAATGACGGGAATGCCCTTCTGCGCCAGCTTCTGCGCGCCTGCCAGGGAGCCGTCGCCGCCGGCGATGACCAGCGCGTCCATCCCGGCGTTGTTGATCTGGCGAATGGCCTCCCGCTGCCCGGCGGGCTCGCGGAATTCCTTGCTGCGCGCGGTTTGCAGGATGGTGCCGCCGCGCTGGAGGATACCTCCAACCTCGCGTACCCCAAGTTCGTGAAAGCGTCCATGCAGCAGCCCTTCATATCCCCCTTCCACCCCAAGCACCCTGATGCCGTGCGCCCCGGCTGTGCGGACAACCGCCCGAATAAACGGGTTCATCCCGGGGGCGTCGCCGCCGGAGGTCATGACGCCGATCACTTTAATGTTGTTCGGGTTATCTTGCATTTTTTCATCCAATCGTTTTACAGGTTTTCCACCTGGACGTTGTCTTTACCGATATATTCCACCAGCTGGTTGATCAGGTCCTGGCTGGCGTTGGTTGTATCGTTTGGAAAATCAAGCAGGTGGCGGAAACCGTGTTCGAAGACCAGGAAACAAAACCGGTCGCGGCCCGGGAAGGAGTTGAGCAGCCCGTGGATATGGCGGATGCGGCGGATGTCGCGGTCTTTGAATCCGGTCGAGTTAAGCGTCACGGTCACCAGTTTGACCTCTTTTTTCTCCCAAGGCGTGATGTAGGTTGAGGGGGGCGCGACGATCGCCGGGGGTTTCTTGAATTCACCCTGAACTGGAGGGGCGGGTGTGACCGGGTCCACGATCGGGTCGCCCGGCTCCTCGTGTTCCTCCACCACTGGTTCGGGCGCCGGCTGCTCGAACGGGGGTTGGGCAGGGATCCAGCTGGCCTCTTCATCGGATGGCGGGGGTTCCTCGTATCCATTCACCGACTGCGAGTAGCGCTGGGTATCGATATCCGTCTGCCATTGCTCCGGGTCAGCGTTATCTTCACCCACGGTCGCGCCAGCGGCTGATTGGGCGGGGATATCCGATTCTTTCATTTGTTTGAGAGTATCCACCAGAATCTTCGGATCGGCGCTTTCCGCGTCGACCCTGCCTTCAGCCAGCAGGATGGCATCCATTCGCACCAGTCCGCCGAACTTGTCCCACACCTTGGGGAAGACGACCAGCTCAATCGCGCCCTGGATATCTTCAATGGTGACAAACGCCATCTGGTTGCCGTTCTTGGTGTTGAGCGTGCGCAGGCGGTTGACCATGCCCGCAACCGTTACTTTCTCTTTATGGGCAGCCTCTGAGAGGTCCTTGGAGAAATGGCTGACCTTCTGGCGGATGAGGGGAAGGTAAGGCGAGATCGGGTGGTCGGAAACATAAAGACCGATCAGCTCTTTTTCCCATTCCAGCTGCATGCGCCGGTCAAGCGAAGTGCCTCTCGGCAGCTGGATGTCTTCTTCAACGCCGGCTTCTGAGCCGAAGATGCTCATTTGCCCGCATTCCACGGCGCGGAAATGACTGCCGCTGATCGAGATCATCGTATCCATCACTTCAAGCAGGGCTTTGCGGTCGCCAAAACTATCGAGCGCGCCTACGCGGATCAGGCAATCCAGGGTGCGCTTGCCCACCTTGTGTAGATCCACCCGCCGGACGAAATCGTTGAGGTCCTTGAATTTGCCGGTTTTCCTGGCTTCAAAGATCATGTCCACCGCCGCGTTGCCGGTGTTTTTCACCGCCCCCAGGCCAAAACGGATCGCTGACCGGCCATCCGGCAGATCCTCGATCACAAAATCCCAGCCGCTGGTGTTCACATCGGGCGGCAGGATCTCAAGACCCAGGGTGCGCGCATCGGCGATGTAGAAGGCCACCTTGGTAGTGTCGCCCATGTTCACAGAGAGCAAGGCGGTCATGAACTCGGCGGGGTAGTGCAGCTTGAGATAGGCGGTTTGCACTGCGATTACGCCGTAATCAGCGGCGTGGCTCTTATTAAACCCGTAACGCGCGAATTTCTCCCAGCCTTCGAAGATCTCGCGGGCTTTTTTCTCATCGATCTCATTTTTCTTCGCGCCGGCGATGAATTTGACCTTGTGCTTGTCAATGGACGACTTGATCTTCTTGGAAATTGCCTTGCGCAGGTCATCAGCTTCTGAGGGAGTGTAGGAAGCCATTTCCATCACGGCCAGCATCAACTGCTCCTGGTAGACCGGCAGACCGTAAGTCTCCTTGAATACCCGCTCCAGGATGGGATGTTCATAGGTGACCGGTTCCTGGTTGTGCATGCGGCGGATGTACTGGGGGATGAAATCCATCGGCCCCGGGCGGAAAAGCGCCACCATGGCGATGATGTGCGATAAATCATGGGGTTTCATCTGGACAATATAGCGGGTCATGCCGTTGCCTTCCAATTGGAAAAGCCCGGCGGTGTGCCCCTTGCTGATGAAATCGAAGGTGGCTTCATCGTCCAGGGGGATGTTGTGCAGGTTCAGATCCACGTTGTACCGCTCCCGGATCATGTCGCAGGCGCGGTGGATGATGGTGATAGTCGCCAATCCCAGGAAGTCGACCTTGAG
>CAYYBP010000175.1:3359-3613 GCA_964470275.1 uncultured Anaerolinea sp.
ATCTCGAACTGGGTGACCGATTTGATGGGCGACTCTTCTGAATTATTCGTCGGGCGGTGGAGCGGCAGGTATTCGAGCAGCGGTACGTCGGTGATAACCACGCCGGCGGCGTGCGTGCCGGCGTTGCGCACAACGCCTTCCATCTTGCTGGCGGTATCGATCAGGTCTTTGACGTATCCCCCTTCGTTGTAGATCGTCTGGAATTCCTGACACTTTTCGAGCGCCGTGGGGATGGTGACGGTTTCCTCGGGGAT
>CAYYBP010000176.1:0-3593 GCA_964470275.1 uncultured Anaerolinea sp.
TACTGAAATCTCCGCAGGTGAGTAAGAACCATTGGTCGTCAAAGATGGAAAAAGGTTTGAGTAAAAGTTCTTGAAAAGCGATGGGTGAATTGGTCATTGATCCTCAAATATCTTCATGGTGTGCAGAATTTCTTAGGTTCGAATTCTATGATCGATTTTCACCGCTTGGCGGTGACCGCGCGGGTTGATCTTTTCGGTATTGGTAAGTGTAGCGGCGGCAGGGAAAAAAGTCAAACTGAACCAGTTGTTTTTGATCCGGTTACAGCGCCTTGCGTATCAAATGCTGCTGAACGTTGATCAACTGCTTGTCCGCTGTGGGTGTGAGCCGCAAGTAGTCTCCGTCTGAACACATGTCGCGCGCACTTTGATTGTCCTGCAGATAGGTTTCAAGCACCTCATCGCGCAAGTAGCGGATGTGCGTGGGGTCACTCACCGGGAAAACCACCTCGACGCGGCGATCAAGATTACGTGTCATCAGATCCGCGCTGCCGAGGAAGACGCGCTCCTGCCCGGCGTTGTGAAAATAAAAGACACGGCTGTGTTCAAGAAAACGCCCAACCACGCTGATGACCCGGATGTTCTCACTCAGACGCGGTACACCTGGAACCAGGCAGCACTCTCCGCGGATGATAAGGTCAACTTTGACCCCGGCGCCGGTGGCATCGTAAAACGATCGGATCATCGCCGGATCGGTGAGGGCATTCACTTTGATGATGATGTGACCGCCCAGGCCATCTTTTGCGTTTCGGATTTCCTGGTCGATGAGCGTTACCAATTGTTCGCGCAGCTTCAGCGGGGCAACCATCAGTCCCTGGTACCCGGGCATCCTGGAGTAGCCTGTGAGGGTATTGAACAGGTTGCTAACATCGGCAACAAGCGCTTCTTCACATGTGAAAAGCCCGATGTCTTCGTAGGCTTCAGCGGTGACCGAGTTGTAATTTCCTGTGGCGATGTGTAAATACCGTTGGAAATCCGCACCTTCCTGCCGGACGACGAGACAGGTCTTACAGTGGGTCTTTAAACCCTCAACACCATAGATCACGTGGGCGCCAGCCTGCTCAAGTTCCTTTGCCCACGAGATGTTGTTTTCTTCGTCAAAACGCGCCTTGATCTCAACCACCACGGCTACCTGCTTGCCACGTTCCGCAGCTTCAAGCAGGGCCCCCACCACCGGGGAGTTCTGCCCGACGCGGTACAGCGTTTGTTTGATCGCCAGCACATCCGGGTCGCGCGCGGCGGCCTGGAGAAACTCCACCACGGGCGCAAAGGAGTCATACGGATGGTGCAGCAGGATATCCTGCTGTTTGATCAGGTTGAAAATATCGCCTGGGCTCTGCAGCTTTCGCCACGGCGCTGGAAGTGAGGGTTCATAATGGGTGTATTTCAAGTCCGCGCGGTCTGTTTCCTTATAAACGAGTTGCAGCCGATCCATACCAGGGGTTCCGCGAATCTCGTAAAGGTCGGTTTTCTTGACCCCGAGATTTTCAACGAGCAACTTGCGGATCCTGTTCGGCATTTGTTCATGGATCTCCACCTTAACCACTGAGCCGAATTTTCTGTGTTTGATCGTCCGCTGCATCGCCTGGACCAGGTCGCTGGCTTCCAGATCCAGAAGCTCGGTATCGGCATCGCGGATGACCCGGAACGGATGGGATTCAACAACCTCCATGCCCGGGAACAGCGCTGACAGATTGGCAACGATCACCTGGTCGAGCCAGACAAAGGTGTGGTGCCGGACGGTCGTGCCATCCTGCCTGGTCGCGGTGGTGCGTTTGATTGACAGAAGTGGCGGCAGGGTGGCGGGTACCTTGAGCCGGGCGAATTTCTCCTTGCCCTTCGGACCTTTGATAATGATCGCGAAGTTCAGGCTGAGATTGGAGATGTGCGGGAAAGGATGGGCGGAATCGAGCACCAGCGGCGTGAGGATCGGAAACACGGTCTGAGAAAAATACGCATCCGCTTTTTGGCGTTGCGATTTGGTCAATTTGCCGTAGTTGAGGATATGCACACCCGCGTCGTCCAGTTTTGGCTTGAGCTCGTCGCGATACAAATGGTGGGCTTGCTCGTGGAGTTTCAGCACCCGCTTTCGAATGAGGCGAAGTTGTTCCCGCGCCGATAATCCATCCGGAGACAGGTATTGAACCCCAGCCGCTTCAAGGCGTTTCAAGCCGGAAACCCGGATCATAAAGAACTCGTCCATGTTGGAGGCAAAGATCGCGAGGAACTTCAACCGCTCCAACAGCGGATTACGTGCATCGGCGGCTTCCTCCAGCACCCGCACCTGGAAGTCCAGCAGGCTCAATTCGCGATTTAAGATCCTGAATGTTTCAGGAAGTGGATCTCCCGCTGCCTTTTTCATGCGTCCATGGTCCGATCTTGTGTGTGTCTCTATTGATCGTTCAGCGAGAAGCGTCAACCAGCCATTCAAGAATCGCGCATTTTCCGTACTCCAGTTCGTCGATCGAAAGCTTGCATAACCCGCCTTTTCGCAGGCGGATCGGCAGGTTTGGTGTACCTGTGACGAGCTGGGAGATCAACGCGGCCATGTTCGGGTTGTGGCCGACGATGAGCACACGATCTACCGGGTATTTTTCCTTGATCTCAGCGACCAGGGCCGCGTTATCCCCCTCGGGCAGCAGCGCATCCAATTTCACCAGTTGCTCCTTCTTAAGCTTCAGCCCTTTGCGGATGATCTTGGCCGCATCGAGCGAGCGCATGGCAGGGCTTGTGAGGATCAAATCAATTTTGGTTTTATGTTTTTTTAAATAGCCGGCAATATTCGCGCTTTTCTTCTCCCCCCGTTTAACGAGCGGACGCAGGGCGTCATCTGGTTGCTTCTCGGGGTTGCTGGTTTCAGCATCTCCATGGCGAAGTATATAAAGTTTCATTTTTCTCCTTTTGTGAGGTGTGGTTGATATGTTCGATCGGTCTATCTTCCTTTTCAAGCGATTGCAGATGAGGGATGATCCACATCCACGATCATTCGATCACGATATTTTCAAGGTTTTCCTCTGGTGCGGGGAACTTCATGTCAAGTTCTTTCAACGCTTTCACCAAAATGGTTGAAATTACCAGGTCCCGGTACCATTTTCGGTCTGAAGGCACAACGTACCATGGGGCGAAATCTGTGCTCGTGGCTTCGATCGCTTCTTGATACGCGGTGGTGTAATCTGTCCAGAGTTTTCGTTCCGCGAGGTCGCCAGGGTTGAATTTCCATATTTTCTGCGGGTCGTCGAGGCGGGCTTGAAGGCGCTGCTTTTGCTCTTCCAGGCTGATGTTAAGGAAGAACTTGAGAATCAGGGTGCCGTTATCCGCGAGCATGCGCTCAAAATCAACGATCTCTTTGAACCGGCGGTGGCAGGTATCGACGCTGACAAGGTTATGCACCCTGACCACCAGCACATCCTCGTAGTGGCTGCGGTTAAAAATGACCATCTCGCCCTGGCCGGGAACCATTTTATGGACGCGCCACAGGTAATCGTGGCTCAGTTCTTCGGTGGTGGGCACTTTGAAACTTGCCACGCGCACACCCTGGGGGTTGACTCCCTCGAAGACCCGGCGGATGACCCCGTCCTTGCCTGAAGTATCCATTC
>CAYYBP010000177.1:0-3536 GCA_964470275.1 uncultured Anaerolinea sp.
GCGAGGGGCGCTGGTCGATGATGAGCAGGGTGACGTAGTATTTGCGCATTTCGCGCGCGATGGTGCTGAACGTGGTCTGCGACGCCATTTCGCGGTTGAGGATCTTGTGCGCCTCCTCTACGGCGATCACCAGCTGGCGCGGTTCGCCCTCCCCCTTGTTGCGGAAGTCGTTGGTCATTTCCTCCCAGGCTTCGCGGATCTTGCGGGTGAGCAGGTTCGAGACAAGCAGGTAATCAAGGTCGCTGTCAAAATCACCGAATGAAAGCACGATATGCTTGCCGGCTTTAAGGGCATCGATGACGTTCCGCAGCGAATTTGGCGCGGTCCTGTCATTGGCATCCCGCGAAACGATGTACTTGCGGTTGAATACGCGCGTCAGCTTACTGCGCAGACCTTCGGCGGCGGCTTCGTTCACGCCCGCCTGCCTGGCCCAATACGCCACGCTATCCGGCGCAGGGATCTTTTTACCATCATCTGTCTCGATCACTGATCCGATGACCATCTGCTCAAATTGCTCGAACCAGCTGTTTTCGCCAAACGAGTGCACCAGCGCTTCGAGCGTGGTGGGGGTGGTCTCCCTCAGGTTCAGTTCACGACTCAGCAGCTCGATGTCCTCCGGCTGGATATCTGACTTGGTGATCTCGAGATGAAAATCGGGGTTGTGCTTACGGATGGTGGTGTTCCTGCCCAGCCCGACCACCTGCACCCTGCCGGGGAACTTGCTGCGCAGACCGACCACGGATTTGCCCGTGTCTGAGGCGGTATCATCAAAGCCGTACTCGTTGTGCATATCCAGCACCAGGATCGAGGCGGCGTTGTGCTGGATCAACCCCGCGAGGATGATGCGTGTGAGGAAGGATTTCCCCGTGCCAGTCGCGCCGAAAATGCCCGAGCTGCGCTGGACGAACTTGTTCAGGTCGATGCACACCGGGTGGTTCTGTTCGCGGGTATTGCCGATAACGAAATTACCCTTCTCCTCCGGGCTGCCGAAGATCTCGGCGACATCTCCTCTGGAGGCCAGCCGTGCGATGGCGTGGTGGGTGGGGATGGTCTTGATCGGCAGGGGGCGCGGTTCCTCTGTTAGCGAGGCGCGCCACTGCTGGTACTCGTTGGTCCCGATCTCCGGACCGCGTTCGAGCATCAAAGCGGGCAGGACTTCGAGATTGGTGTAAAGCGTCTGGCTGGCGAGCAGCTGCGAGATGGACGCCGGCAGGCGGTCGCGGTTCTGGATCTCGGCGTAACGCGGGTCGATCGCGCCGAGCTGCAGGTCGGTGACGATGCCGTAGAATTGCCACGAGCCACTTTCAAGCACGATGAATCCGCCCTCCTGGACTTCATAGGCTGGGCGTGTGAGCCGAACAAAAAGGTTGGCTTTTAAACCGCCGCCGATAACGTACCCGATCGGTTGATCGTTCGGGTCTTCTGCTTGCAACGCGGGGGTGGGGAACTGGTCGGTCATGAGCTCTCTCTTTCTGGTGGTCAGGCGATCTCAGATACGGCGCCGAGCACGTCCATCAGCTGCGGGTAATCATCCTTGAGCAGGGCGATGATCTCGGTCAAAGCGCGCTGCGCCCAGGCATCTGATGAGGCAGACGGCCGCAGCTTGAGGACCTGTCTCAGGTGGGCTGTCACCAGGTCGGCGGCGGGCAGCTCCTGGTTGCGCAGGATGGTGCGCAGGTAGCCAAATTTACCGCTGTTGATGAATTGCAGCATCTCGTCATCACCGCACGGGAAAATCTCATCCAGGGTGAGCGGCGGGCGCGGCACGCGGGTTTGCGAGATCGAACCGTTTGCCTGCCAGCCGATGAAAACCACGCTCATCTCCAGCGGGACGTTGCGGTTGCGGCGGTTGTCTTCGATGATCTCGGCTGGAACATCCGGGGCGGTGATGAGCTGGCGCACCAGGCCATCATCGTCAATGTGAATGTCGTACACCAGGCCGTAGAGCTGGCTGCCATCTGTGAGCGGGATGCGCAGCATATCCCCGAAGGAAGGGGTGTCTGATTGGGTCAACTTGCACCCGATCACGCAGCCCATGGTGTTGGACCGCAGTAAACGTCCGATAGCGATAGGGTTCATGTTCCTTGCCTCTTTCTGTCTCCATATCCCTTGTTGAATAGTTTTTCCGATTTTCGCCCCGGAGGAAATCCCCGCCGGAGCAATTCATTCTCGATCATCATCATCACCTGCTGGCGATCCGGCATTTGCACCACCGCGATCTCGTGAGCGCGCAGCAGCGGATACGGGTAGGGGTAGGAGCCGGAGTGGCGCGCTTGCTCCACCAACACCGACTGGAGCATAACGACGGCGCCAGGGTTCTCCGCGACCCACAGGGGGATCTCCACCCGCGCGAAGGCGGCGCGTTCAGGGGTGCCCACGTTCAGGTAAAAGAAGTGCAGCGCTTTGCGTCCCTCATACCTCGCGGATGAGCTGGATTGCAGGCGGAAGATCGCCGAGCGCTCACCGGATGAGAGCAGCTCTTCGTATAGCGTCATATCGGTGATCCCCGCGAACGGGTGTTCGCCGGATTTGTCGTCACGGGGGGTGATCAGTTCGAGCAGGTTCACCACCAGGTTCGCCCTCGGGCGGCTGACGTACCCGGCTGTGATGACGCCCGCGAGGGCGAGCGCGTTGAGCGAATCAAGATAATCCTCGAACAATTCTTTGGCTAAGGGATCTTCGCTTGGCTGATGGAAAAGTTCCAGCTGACCATCGGTAAGGGTGATCAGCGGCTGCGTTTCGTTGGCTGCTGCCCGTACCAGCGCCTGGCGTTCACGCACGTCCCGCAGCAGCGCGACCAGGTCATCTGTGGATAGCCCTGAACCGGGATGGAGTTGGTCGTCATACAGCAGGTCGGTGATAATCTCCTCCCGCGGGACCTCACCGCTGCCGGGTTGGATGCGGAAAAGCCCCAGGTTCACCAATCCGAACAACACCTCGTCATGCGGGTCGGGGTTGATCTGGGAACCATCGGCTGAAAGGATGGTGCAGGCTGGCGCGGGGAGGCTGGCGCTGACGCGGGTCGACAGGGGCTCTTGGAGCGGGACGGCGCAGCGTAATCCTTTGTTCTGCGCGACCGCCTCTTCGACCCTGCGCTGCAACGCGATCAATTCCTGGTCGTTGGCCACCAGGGCTTCCCGGCATTGCGCCAGCTTGCGGGTAAATTCCGCCTGGCGGGTTTTGGCGTTCTCGCCGAGAGTGGTCACCTGACTTGTGAGCGTGATGTAATTTACCGGCATAGGACCCCTGGATTATCGAACATTTGTTTGAATTATACAGCATTCATCCGGCTCAGGCAAGAAATCGGGCAGCAGGCCGGGTATAATTGGCGTTCCTGGAAAGGGAATGACTGGTTGAGTTTACTTGAAATAATCCTCATAGCAGTTGGCCTGGCGATGGATTGTTTTGCCGTGTCGCTTGGCATCGGTACAAGCGGGATCCAGAAAACCCGCCGCATGGTTTTTAGGCTGGCATTTCACTTCGGGCTATTCCAGGGCGGCATGAACTTTCTCGGGTGGTTCGCTGGTCGCCAGGTT
>CAYYBP010000178.1:0-2617 GCA_964470275.1 uncultured Anaerolinea sp.
TGCGTTTAAAATTCAATTTTATGTTTTCCAAATGTTGTTTCGCCAGGAGCGGTAATCCGGCGCCGGTTTTCCCCAGCGGCTGATCTGCTCTCGCATCTCTGGTGCGTAGCGATTTTCGTGTTCATCAATACGGCTGACCACATATTCTTCGCGGAAATTTGTGTTCAACAAATCGGCGAACCGGTTAATGAAATCTGTTCTGAAGTCAGGGTTTTCAAGCAAAGACCGTAAAAGGTATGTCGATGGGTTCTCTTCCATTGTCAGATAATCAAGGGTATTAAAGGCCGGATCGCTGAATCCCAGGTCAGTATCTCGGACCATCCAGCGCCACTTCCCATCGTACCCATAAGGTACCTTCACCGCACTTTTCTCTGCACCGCTGGTCTTCCGCCAGCGGTAGACCTGAAGATCATTGTTTTTAATGTAAATTTGCGTCACGTAGTAGTCAATAAAATTATCGAGGTCCATCATATCGGCTACCCGGTCGTATCGGCCTTGCTCCTTCAATGTATCGACCGTGCGATAACCCGAAAGCCTGTATTCTACATCAATGATCTGTAAGAGCTGCTGAAAATGGGCATCGTCACCGATTTCACCAATTCTCACCTCAGGAGTTGCGCCATCGTACACGAGTGTCACACCATCATCAATGCCGTAATAAGTGTTAAAGTATGAAGAATTGTAATGATTCCTTGCGTTGTGAATTCCCCAGTATTCGCCGTTCAAAAAGACGATGACAGGATGAGCCCCCTGGATGTCCAGTTTCGTATTTTCAAGGAGGCTGTGTATCAGCGCGTCTTTGAAAAAGGTTCCATTCCAATCCTGGCCGGAATTCCTCAGGACTAAAACATCGTGTGTATTCACACCGGCATCCGTCAGGCGTTGAGATAAAGCCGGGAAGAAATCGTATGAAAAAACGTCAGGGGCACCTTCATCCTGACCGATCGCGTAGATGCGCAAAGACTTCTGGCTGTAAGCCCTTGAGGCATCCCCATGGACCCTGATCGCTATCGGTTGTGAGAGTTTTTTCTCACCGTCCGGGCTGAATAGCTCCAGGTGCCCGTGTCGCTCCCATTCCAATCCACGCTGAGAGTAATTCGCCGGGTTCAGGGTTAGATTGGTGTACAGGTCTTCGTAGAGCGCACCTGGAACATAAATTCCGGATTTTTCATCAAAGAAACCACCGGGATCGGTAGTGATGCTGACCACCGGGAATGAATAGCGCTTGGTTACATCTTCATCGATGAAGTATGATTGGGTCACGACCTCGCTCCTCCCCATCTCCTCATCTATCGTCACCGCGCGGATCACATTACCGGTGAATACCACGCCATCTGGGGTGTACCTCCAAAAACGGCTGGTCTCGATGCCTGATAAGTATCCACCCATACGACTTCGGTTTTCCAGTCTTATCGGTTGTGTGTATTCCAGTGTTGTACCGGAGGGGTGCATTTCTTTATCCACTGCTGGTTCAGTCCCATCAATTGTGTAGAAAATTCTCCCTCCCTGCTCTTCGGTGGTTAATACAAGGTTTAGGGTATCTGAGTAAAACCCTCCCTCTTGAGAGAACACCGGCGCAACAACTTTCCCCGGAAAATACGGTAAAAGGTAAGGATAACGGTAGGTTACATTCCCCCAGTAAGGTCGCAGGCTTGTAAATAAATCCGAGCCATCGACTGGAAATCCATTCTCCAGCAAATTGATGGTCACTTCCCTTCCGGTATTTTCGTTCTGTTGTAATGTGCCCGTCTTCATCAGATCGGCGATCACATCAAAATTGCCAACAGAACAATTGCGGATGTTCAAATACTCCAGACTGCGCAGGTCGGATAGAATCGATATTTGATTACCCACTGGCACATTCCTGAGTATCAACGTCTGCAACCCCGTCAATCCACCAACCGGTGAAAGATCGGCGACACTGATATTGGAATGCAGGTTCAGGTAAGTTAACCTGTTCAACCCCGCCAACGCCGATACATCGCGCACATCATTATCTCTCAGGTTCAGTCGCTCAAGATGCCGCAGGTTCGCGACAGGAGCAATATCCATGATCATGTTCCTGCTCAGGTCCAGATTCTGCAAATTTCTGAATTGACTGACCTGTTGGATATCAGTGATCTGGTTTCCGCTCAAGTCCAGCCGAACCAGTTCCGGTAGCGCCGGTAGAGACGACAGGTCATCGATACGATTGTTGCCAAGGTAAAGCTCCTGCAACTTCACCAGTCTACTTAGCGGTGTGAAGTCTGAGATGGAATTGCCGCTGGCGTTGAGAACCCTCAGGTTGCGCAGCGCGCCAATTCCTTCGAGGCTTTTAACGCCCTCATCAAGTACATCGAGTTCGATCACGCTCAACAGGTCATGCGAACGAATATCGCCTACCGGTTTATGGATTGTCTCCCGCACTGCCGCTTCCAGTACAGGATCGGAAAACCTGACCTCCTTTTGTATACTGTTGACCAGGAAAAGAAGAACTGGTGTCAGCAAGACAACAAGCACAACTGACCACAGTCCCTCCGCCCTTAATCTCCTGGAAAAGACGAGATGAAAAACCAGCTTGAGTATTTTAAGGCAGAAGTCAAAACCTGTACTGACAGAATTATGACTTGCAAAATCG
>CAYYBP010000178.1:2627-3521 GCA_964470275.1 uncultured Anaerolinea sp.
GTCCCCCCGCCAGGAGCGCGCGACGAACCGGGTCGGCATTCGCCCATGTGTTGGGTGAAGCGAAATCCTGCTCGATCTGCCCGGCGCTATCTGCATAAAGCACCAGTTTGTTGGTTTTTCCGTTGAAATCAACAACAACCTCACCCTGGTCTGGGCCGGTCAGAAATGCCACAGTCACATACCCCTGGACAAAATTTTCGTAACGGATCAAACCCTGTCTTCCTGCGCCTAACGTGAACCTTGATCGTTCCTGTTCTACGATCCAGTCTCCTTCCAGGCTCAGATTTTCCTTAATCAATGGAGTTTTAGTGCGGGAAGGGAGGTTGATCCTCTTTATGGAAAGGATGGTAATTGACTTGCCATCCGCTGAAAGATTTTCTGATGCTGCAGAAGATATTTCCAGCGTGAAGGATCGCGGAAATTGGGGAAATTTGTAAACCGATGGAACAACCAGGGCTACAATCAGGGCGCTGATTGCCAGGATCCACAAGTTATGTTTCGCTTTTCCGGATTCAATCAAGCGGGCTACCGGTTCAGTGAATATCAGTAGAGTGAAGAGCGTTAAGCCCACCCACAATCCGCCAAGGGTGAAAGCCTTACCCCCTCTGGACATGATTAGAAAATCTGTGAATCGCAACAAAAAACTGTACACTGCGAAGCCGCTGACCATCGCAGTGATGAAGACCCGGGTAAATATGAACCTGAATGAATTCTTCATTAGAAATATCAACAGCTGCTTACAACTAAATAATTCTACTATAAAGAGAATTCTGGTCTTGATCATCCGCTAGTTTATGGTGGTACCAACCTTGTTAATCCTAACCCGCTGTGATAAAATCTCAAGTAAGCAAGGTTTTTGGTTTTCTGTGTTTGGAAGGTTTAGCTGAAGTAAGC
>CAYYBP010000179.1:0-3520 GCA_964470275.1 uncultured Anaerolinea sp.
GACTTAGGATCATGTGCCGAAAGGCGTGAGGGTTCAAGTCCCTCTTTCCCCACTCCTTGAGTTACTTCCAAAACTCCATATACGCTTACTTTTCCATCATAACGTGCTACTATTAACCTCATGAAGAACGAAAATGGCAAATTCAATCCCTTGTTGATCTTCCTGCTCTTGATCGTTGTGATCGTTCTGCTAATCACAATGGCGCCGCAGGGCATGGACATCCGCGACGCAAGGTATCTCACAGTTTTTTACCGTAACATTTCAGCTTTCATCGGCCGCGTGAGCGATTCACTCAATTCCATGCTGACTTCGTTCGCCCAGAGTATTACCAGCGCCTTCTCGGGCATCCGCCTGCCCTGATTCTCTCTCATTCCCCCGGTGATTTGTCCGCTGATTCCCAGTCATGCATCATCCTGGTGCTGCTGTCCTAAGGGGCAGGTCTTCTGTTAGAAATCTGTAAGAATTCCCTTGATTTGCTTTTCACGCCGTACTGAATGGCGGATATTGGGTATAATTGGAACGCAATTTCTGCCGGTTCCGGCGGGAAATGCGGGGAGACGAGTTTTGGATCGCGTATTGCGCGTCACAAGGAAGCAAATCCACTCCTCCCCAGCAGTCAACATTCGATTAAAGGATAAGAGACCTTGAAAATTACTACCGAACCCCGTGAAGACCACCAAATGAAGGTTGTGGCTGAATTTGCAGCCAGTGACCTCGACAAATACAAGCAGCAGGCAGCCCGCCGCATCGCTTCCAAGGCCAAGATTCCCGGTTTCAGACCCGGCAAAGCTCCTTACGATGTGATTGCCAGGCTGTATGGCGAACCCGCGATTGAAGAGGATGCCATTGAATTGATGGTCGAAAAGGTGTATCCCGATATCCTGACGGAAGCCAAGATCGAACCGGCGGCACCTGGAACGCTCGAAGATATTCAAAAAGAGGACCCGCTCAAGTTCACCTTCGTGGTGCCGCTTGAACCCACCGTCGAGCTCGGCAATTACCTCGAGATCCGCAAGAAATACACACCCAAACCTGTGACCGCCAACCAGGTGGACGAGTTCATCACCCGCTTGCAGCGCACCTACGCGACCGCCGAACCGGTGGAAAGGCCGGCGCAGAAGGATGACCTCGTTTACGTGAAGGTCGACGCCACGCTGCAAAAACCCGCCGAGGACGAGAAGGCGGAAATCCTCAAAGATACACCCCTTCAACTGGTCATTGGAGAGAACGACCCCGAAGAAAATGACTATCCCTACGCGGGTTTTGGTGACAACCTCATCGGCATGTCGGCCAACGAGGAAAAAACGGTCAAATACACCTACCCGAAGGACACAAAATTCGAAAAACTACGCGGCAAAGCAGTTGAATTTCACATCCTGCTGCAGAATGTCAAGAAATTGACCCTCCCCGAACTGAACGACGAATTTGCCAAGATGTTCGGCGAATACGAGAATTTCAAGGATCTGAAAGCCGCGGTAAAGACCCAGATCGAAATGCGCCAGAACGGCGAATACGACCAGGAGTATTTCAACGACCTGCTTGAAGAGATGTTGAAGATCGCCACGGTCAAATACCCGCCCCAGGTACTTGAGCACGAGATGGAGCACGTGGTGGAGAATGTGACTCACGACCTCGAACACCAGAAAATGGAGCTTGATGTTTATCTCAAGACCATCAAGAAGGAAAAAGAGGAATGGTTGGAATCAGACGTAAAACCCGCCGCCCGCAAGCGGCTTGAAAGAATGCTCCTGCTGCAGGAACTCTCCAAACTGGAGAACGTGCAGGTCGAAAAAGAAGAGCTGCAGGCTGAGATCACGACGATGCTCACCGAGATCCAGGACGGATCGGATGCCAAGCAGATCGAAAAGCAATTAAGGAACAAGAAAGTCGCCAACGCGCTGACCATGGAAGCCGCCTCCAGGGTGATGGACCGCAAGGTCTACCTGCGCCTGAAAGAGATCGCCACCGGGATGGCAGCAGAAAAAGAAGCTGAAGCCAAGCCGGCGGCTAAAAAAGCGGTCACTAAAACAGGCAAAACCGCTGAAAAGGATGCGGAAGCTGGTGCTGAAAAGCCGGCAAAGCCGAAAAAAGCCAAATCCGCCTCGGCTGAAACCGAAACAACCGAAGAAACTCAGGAGAAAAAATGAATTTACCCGATTTTCGCAACGTCATCCCGATGGTCATTGAGTCATCCGGCCGCGGGGAACGCGCTTACGACATCTATTCGCTGTTATTCAGGGAGCGCATCATCTTCCTTGGCACCCCCATCGACGACCAGGTAGCCAACGCCGTTGTCGCGCAGCTGCTGGTTCTGAGCCGCGAAGACCCCGATGCCGACATCCAGATGTACATCAACTCTCCCGGCGGACAGATTTACTCCGGTCTGGCCATCTACGACACCATGAAAATGATCCCCAACAAGATCAGCACCGTGGCCGTGGGTGTCACCGCCTCGTTTGGCACCGTGCTGTTGGCAGCCGGAACCAAGGGCAAACGCTATGCCCTGCCCAATGCCACCATCCACATGCACCAGCCTTTGGGCGGCGCAGAAGGACAGGCATCCGATATCGAGATCCAGGCCAAAGAGATCCTGCGCCTCAAAGCCCGCCTGATGGGAATCCTCTCTGACACCACCGGGCAGCCCCTGGACGTGCTCGAGCACGATACAGACCGCAATTATTACATGGACGCCCAGGCAGCCGTGGAATACGGCCTGGTCGACCAGGTTCTTGCTCCTCCCAAACCGGAAGAGAAAAAATAAAACGACAGACCGGGTGGCAGAAGCTATCCGGTCTGTTTTATGAGGTTCTATGTGGTATTTGAAATCCAACGAAATTAAAGCGCTCATTCTCGACATGGACGGCGTCTTGTGGCGCGAGAACTCTCCCATTGGAGATTTACCGACTACCTTTGCGGGTTTTGAAAAGGCCGGGCTGAAGGTTCTCCTGGCCACCAATAATGCTACACGAACTCCCGCCCAATACGTTGAAAAAATGGCCAGTTTTGGGGTAACCCTTCACGAGGATCAAATCATCAATTCTGCCATGGGCGTGGCCTACCTCTTAAAGAAACGCTTTCCACAAGGCGGGCCCATCTACATGCTGGGTGAAGTGGGTCTGAGCACGGCTTTAAAAGAAGCCGGTTTCTATGAATCAGAAGAACCCGGCCTGGCGGTCATCGGCAGCATGGACCGGGGAATTTCCTTCTGGAAGATGAAAAAAGCCACCCTCTTCATCCGCAGCGGAATCCCGTTTTATTTCACCAACCCTGACCGCACCTTTCCGACGCCTGAAGGCCTCATTCCGGGCGCGGGTTCCATTCTGGCTGCGCTTGAAACAGCCTCGGACGTCACTCCGATCATCGCCGGAAAACCTTCCACCACCCTGTATGATTTCGCCCTGGAACGTCTGGGCACGCTGCCACAAGAAACGCTGGCTGTCGGCGACCGCCTCGAAACAGACATCCTCGGCGGACAGCGCGCCGGCTGTGGAGGCGCTGCGTGTCAAGTACATGGGTCGGA
>CAYYBP010000180.1:0-3516 GCA_964470275.1 uncultured Anaerolinea sp.
AGTGCGGCTGCAAATATGCCGAAGCGTTCCGGGTAGTACAAACCTGGCCAAACCACAGGGCTTACCGCTTGCTTCCGCCTGTGCAATTTGGCTCAAGGTAGTTATCGAAAAAGAAACCTGGTGAATATGTCAAAAAAACTAACGGTTCTCGCCGCCACCGCCCACCCAGATGATGTAGAGGTCTTTTGTGCCGGGACCCTGATCCGATACGTGAAAGAGGGTCACAAGGTGTTTATGGCGATCGCCTGCACCGGCAACGTGGGCTCAAAAATCCACACCGGCCCGGAGATCGAAGCCATTCGAGCGGTTGAAGCACAGCGAGGCGCGGAAGTGATCGGCGCCGAGTTGATCCATTGGGATTTTAAGGACGCCCAAGTATGGCAGGATGATGCGACCTGGAAGAAATATGTCGATCTGATCCGCCGCACCAATCCAGATGTGATCATCACCCTGGACCGTGATGACTACGTCCACGACCACTCCAACGTCGGAGAACTGGCATACCGGGCAGCAATTTGGGCCAGCACAGCCAATATCCCGGGGACCGAATATCCGCCGATCGACCATATCCCAACGGTTTTTCGCTGCGAGACGACCGGCACGTATCGCGTCGCTCCGCCTGATTACTACGTCGATATCACCGACGAATTTGACCAGAAGATCGAAGCTTTCAAGATGCACGACAGTCAACACGGTGATTTCCTGGAGAAACAGTTTGGGATCAAGGACTGGTTCGAGTACGTGGAGGTGACGAATAAGCTGAGAGGTTTCCAATGCGGCTGCAAATACGCGGAATCCTTCCGTATCATGAATACGTGGCCGAATCAAAAAGCTTATCGCTTGCTTCCGCCAGTTCAGTACGATCCAAGGTAAGTGAAATGCGCGGAGGGATGTTATTAATGCGACAATACATAAAGACATCCCTCCTCTGCTTGATAAATCACGCCTCAGCTTGTTGTAGACTTACTAACAACGGAAATTAAATGATCAACACCTGTATTGACAAGCGACTCAACCTTTACTATAATAAACATTATTGTGAGTCGTTGTTCACATTTGTGAATATAAAGGACGGCGGCCACGTTTTCCACAACACATATTTGATTAAGTGATTCACGCTCATACCCCACGGGTAATAATCAGATACCCGTCTTATCAGTAAATTGAGAATCTACACAGTTAGCGTACATGAGTGCAGTCAGAAAGGGCAAGGACCTGGTGAAATGAACCAGTTATACCCAGACTCAAGCAGGTATGTGGACCAAGCCAGAGCAGATCGTGATGCTCCAGTCACGGTATCACGCTTTAAACTGAATAAGCATGTATCCATCAAGCTTGCGATTCCTTCAACTCATTCAAATCAGCTAATAATCGGGGCGGTGAGCCCTGATAAAGACGGTGCCTTTAACACCAAAGAATCCCGGCAGGAGGAGACCCTGACACGAACAATGAATTTAACCGCGCCCAACCTGCGACCCGGGATCTTTCGATCGGGTTCAGCTTTGAGGAGGAACGCGTGAGCATGGGTGAGTACGTTCTCGAATTGAAGCAGATCACGAAAACATTCCCTGGCGTTGTCGCGCTTAAGAACGTTTCAATGAACGTAAAAATGGGCGAGGTGCATGCCCTGTTGGGCGAGAATGGCGCGGGTAAATCCACGTTGATCAAGATATTAAGCGGCTATCACCAGCCTGACAAAGGCAGTGAGGTGATCATTGATGGAAAGCCGGTTGTCTTCAGGAACCCGAAGGACGCGATTGAAGCCTCGATCATTACCATTTACCAGGAACTGACGCTCTGTCCTCACATGACCGTGGCTGAAAATATCGTCCTGGATAAGCAAAATGAATTTAAAGGCTTCTTGTTGAAAAAACACGAGTACCAGGAAATTGCCACCCGGGTGCTTGACAGCCTGGGTCAAAAAGAAATCAACCCCAATAGCCTCGTAAAAGACCTCTCCATCGCCCAGCAGCAGGTTGTTGAAATCGCCAAAGCGGTTACATCAAAAGCGAAGATCGTGTTGATGGATGAGCCGACGTCGTCCATTTCGCAGAGCGACGCGGACAAACTGATGAACATCATCCGCAACTTGAAAGCGAACGGCGTATCTGTCATATATATCTCTCACCGGCTGCATGAGATCGGCGGTATCGCCGACAGGATCACCGTTCTCCGCGACGGCGAATTGGTAGGCACTGTCAACAACGCGGATGTGAAAGAACAGGATCTGATCAATATGATGGTCGGCCGCGAGTTGACCAATGTCTACCCGAAGAGAGAGGTGCCGATCGGCGATGTGGTTCTTAAGGTGGAGAACCTTTCAAGCGGCACGCTCGTGCAGGGAATTTCATTTGAGGTGAGAAAGGGCGAGATACTCGGTATCGGAGGCTTGGTGGGTTCAAGGCGCACCGAAATGCTGGAGGCGCTGTTTGGCTTGCGGCCCATCACTGAGGGAAAGATCTACCTTAACGGCAAGGAATTATACCCCAGGAACCCCCGGCATGTGATCCAGAACGGAATCGCTTTTGTCACTGAAGATCGAAAGAAATCGGGTCTAGTCCTGTGTCTGCCGGTGTACGAAAACATGAGCATGATCAATGTGCAGCGCCCCTCCTTCGCCGGGTACTTGAACTGGAAAAAACTTAAGGAAAATGCCCAGGTACACCGTAAGACCCTGAATATCCGTGTGAGCAGGATCGAACAGGTCATCAACTCCTTGTCCGGCGGGAATCAACAGAAAGTAGCTCTCGCCAAATGGCTTGATTTTTCGCCAAAGGTGATCATTTTTGACGAACCCACCCGCGGCATAGACATCGGCGCTAAAACCGAGATCTACTCGATCATGGGTGAACTGGCAGCGAAAGGCGCGGCGATCCTAATGGTCTCCTCGGAGTTGCCGGAGCTGATTAGCGTGGCAGACCGGATTCTCGTCATGCAGGAAGGTCATATGAAAGGGATCGTGGGTAAGGCTGAAATGACCCAGGAAAAAGTAATGAGCCTCGCGACAAAGACAATTGGATCAAACGCCTAAATCTTCCTTTGAAGGGAATTAAGAATCATGCAAGCTAAAGCAGAGACAATCCAGAAACCAAGACCAACTCTCATGAAGTTGATCATCCAATACCGCACTCTCCTGATACTCATTGTTCTTATGATCGTATTTTCCATCCTCAAACCCGTGTTCCTCAACCCCTCCAACCTTCTCAATATCATGAAGAACATGAGTTACGTGCTCATCGCCGGTTTGGGAATGACCTTCATCATCACACTTGGTGGTCTGGATCTCTCTGTGGGCTCAACGGCCGCGGTCGTTGGGGTCGGTTTTGCCATGCTGGTGAGAGGTGGGCTCATGCCTGCCATCCCGGCAATGCTTCTTGCCATGCTCGTTGCCATGCTGCTTGGTTTCCTAAATGGATTTGTCTCAGTGAAAGGCAAGATCGAACCTTTCCTCGTCACCCTGGCAACAATGAACATTTATCGCGGGCTCGCGTTGACCCTCACCAAGGGGAAGCCCGT
>CAYYBP010000181.1:0-3468 GCA_964470275.1 uncultured Anaerolinea sp.
TGGGTGGAGATGATGAAGATGTGATAGGGCAGCGCCATGGTGGCGTCTAACGGGGAATGCGGCAGCTGCGGGAGGAAAAAAGTGGCACCGGTGAAGAGGATGGGGGCGGTTTCGCCGGCGGCGCGCTCCAGCCCGAGGATGACACCGGTGATGATGCCGGGTAGCGCTTGCGGAAGAATGATCCGCCGCACGGTCTGCCAGCGGGTGGCGCCGAGTGAAGTGGAGACAACACGGAAGGAACTGGGAACACTATGCAGTGCTTCTTCGGTGGTGCTGATGATGACCGGCAGCGTCATGATCGAGAGGGTGAGCGAAGCGGCCAGGATGCTGGTGCCGAAGCGGAGGAAAATGACAAAAAGGCCAAGCCCAAACAACCCATAAACGACAGAAGGGATACCGGCGAGGTTGATGATGGCAATACGGATCAGGCGCGTCCAGCGGTTCTCAGTGGCGTACTCTGACAGGTAAATGCCGGCCAGCACGCCTATAGGAACAGAGAAGATCGCGGTACCCAGCGTGAGGTAAAGGGTGCCGATGATCGCGGGCAGGATACCGCCGTCGCGCATCCCGTTGGTCGGGCTTTGACTGATGAACTCCCAGCTGATCGCAGGTGCGCCCTTGATGACGATGTAGACCACCAGGCCGACGATCGGGATCACGGTGATGAGGGTAATGAGACGCAGCAGGTTGAACCCGAGGGTCTCCACCACCTTGGATCTGGCGCTGCGCGCGGCTTTCACGAGAGCAGCCTTTCAGAGCGCTTGCGGGCCTTGGTGCTGACGATGCTTGCGCCGATATTGATGGACAGTGACAACAGGAAGAGGACGATGCCGATCAGGAAGAGCACCTGGTAATGCTGGCTGCCAGAAGCAACCTCGCCCATTTCCGATGCGATTGTCGCGGTCATGGTGCGGATGGGGCGGAAAATGGAATTCAATTGAAGCGGCATCACCGGTGCGTTGCCGGTAACCATCATCACCGCCATGGTCTCGCCAAGCGAGCGGCCGATGCCCAGCATCACCGCCGTCAGCACGCCGCTTTTAGCGGCCGGCAGCGTGACATCCCAAATGGTCTGCCAGCGGGTAGCGCCGAGGGCGAGGGAAGCCTGGCGGTAGGAATTTGGGACGGTGTTGAGGGCGTCTTCGGCCACCGAAACGATGGTGGGAATCGAGATCAACGCGAGCAGCACGGCACCGGTGAAGGCGGTTAGCCCGGTGGGGATATCGAGGAACTTTCGCAGGAAGGGGGCGAAAACCAGGATGCCGATGAACCCAAGCACCACCGAGGGTATGCCGGCGAGGATCTCGATCAGGGGTTTAAGCACTTCGCGGATCCACGACGGGGCGACCTCGGAGAGATACACAGCGGCGCCGATACCGAAGGGCAGGGCGATCAGCGTGGCCACAATTGTGATAAGCAGGCTGCCAAGAATCAGCGGAAGGATGCCGAAATACCCTTCGATGGGGTACCAACGGGTACCCAGCAGGTCTTTCAATGGGGTGCTTGCCAACGCAGGCAGCCCTTCACGCAGCAGGAAGAAGAGGATCAGCAGCACAAACAGGATGCTGGAATACCCTGAGATGCGGATCACAGCGTTGATGACTGGGTCTTCGCGCCGCTTCGGGGCGTTCATGGGCTGACCTCATCGATGATGACGGGAATAAAGCCAAGCCCCCTGGCGATCTCCTGGGCTTGCGGGCTAAGGATCCAGTCCAGGTAGTCTTTCTCGGCGCCGGTCGGGGGGTTGGCGGTGTACATGTACAGGTTGCGCGAGATCAGGTACGTGTTGTTGTTAACAGTCGCGATGGAGGGAAGGATGAATTCATCCGGATTTTGCAGGGAGGACACGGCTATTAGTTTGACTTCATCGGTGACGTAACCGAGACTGTCGTAGCCGATCGCGTTGGGATTCTCCTTCACTTCAGAGATGATGCCTTCAGAGGAGGGCAGCAGGAGGGTATTGGCTGAAAAGATGGTTTTATCGTCGCTGTTGCCCATGCGGACGACTGATTCAAGGAAATACACGTGGGTGCCAGAATTGGTTTCGCGCGAGAGACGCACGATCTCGCGGTCTTCGCCTCCGAGTTCGCTCCAGTTGGTGATGTCGCCGCGGTAAATGGCGGAAAGCTGCGCGAGGGTGAGCTGATCAACCGGGTTGGCGGGGTTGACGATGATGGCGATGGCATCGCGCGCAATGATGTATTCCTGGGGATCGTTGCCCTTGGCAACCAGGGTGTCGCGTTCCTCGGCCTTCATCCCGCGGGAAGCGTTGGCAATATCGACCGTACCGTTGATGAGGGCCGTGATACCGGTGCCTGATCCGCCGCCGGTGACTGAGATGCGCGTCTGGGGGTGCAATTTCTGGTAATTCTCTGCCCACGCCAGGGCAAGGTTGACGATCGTATCAGAGCCCTTGTTCTCAATGTAAGCTGAATCCGTCGGCGGCTGCCCGGTGGGTGCCGGGGCACCCTGATTCGCGCAGCCCGTCAGAAGCAAGCCGAATACTATAACAAGTATCACAAAAACGCGCATGCTACCTATTATATGCCATCCACAGCGAAAGAGCCCGGAAAAACGTAAACTCATATGGAAAAAAGAGGGGGAAAATCGAATGCGGTATAATCAGACGGTTAATGTGAAGAGGAAAGGGTCAGTATGGATCTTGGAAAAGTAGAACAGGTGGATATCGACGAACAGATGCGCTCAGCGTACCTGGATTACGCCATGAGCGTGATCGTGGCGCGCGCGCTGCCGGATGCACGGGACGGGTTGAAACCGGTGCACCGCCGCATCCTTTACGCGATGTTCGATATGGGCATCCATGCCAATTCAGCGTTTAAAAAATCCGCGCGTATTGTTGGTGAAGTGCTTGGCAAATACCATCCGCACGGTGACATGGCGGTTTACGATGCCATGGCGCGCATGGCGCAGGATTTCTCGATGCGTTACCTGTTGGTGGATGGACAGGGGAACTTTGGCTCGGTTGACGGCGATGCCCCGGCAGCCATGCGGTACACAGAAGCCAGGCTGCACGCCGCGGCGGAAGAGATGTTGGTGGATATCGACAAGGAGACTGTCGATTTCGCGGATAACTTCGACGGTTCGCTAAAAGAACCAATGGTGCTGCCATCGCGCCTGCCCAACCTGTTATTGAACGGATCCAGCGGCATCGCGGTGGGGATGGCAACCAGCATTCCGCCGCATAACCTGCGCGAGATCACGGACGCGGTGACTTACCTGATCGACCACTATGACACGATCGATGATGTCTCGGTGGATGAGCTGATGCGCCTGGTCCAGGGTCCGGATTTTCCGACCGGCGGCGTCATCGTAGGGCGCGACAACATCAAGCAGGCGTACAGCACCGGCCGCGGACGGCTGGTGGTGCGCGGCCTGGCGCACATCGAAGAGATGAAGGGTAACCGCTACCAGATCATCATCACCGAGATCCCGTACCAGGTGAACAAG
>CAYYBP010000182.1:0-3449 GCA_964470275.1 uncultured Anaerolinea sp.
GGGCGGCAGGATGGTTTCGGGCGAGCCCCGCCCGGTGTTGCTGTGAGCCACCATCATGCCCGAGCTCCGCGCCTTGGCGAGGAAGCTGGCGATTCCCGGCACGGTCTCCACGCAGCGTGGCCGCACCTGCTGGTTGCAGGAACGACCAATTCCGGTAAATCCGTGCTGGTTAACGCCATACTCACCAGCCTGCTGCTCAACAATTCCCCGGCAGACTTGCGCCTGGTGCTGGTCGACCCCAAGCGCGTGGAGCTCACCGGCTACAACGGCATCCCGCACCTGCTGGCGCCGGTGGTGGTGGATATGGAGCGCGTGGGCGGGGCGCTGCAGTGGGTTTTAAGGGAGATGGATTCGCGCTACCGGCGCTTCTCCAATGCCGGCGCCCGCAATATCGTTGATTACAACCGCAAAGGCGAAGAGCACCTGCCCTACCTGGTGATCGTGATCGATGAACTTGCCGACCTGATGATGCTGACGCCGGAAGAGACTGAGCGCAGCATCACCCGCCTGGCGCAGCTGGCGCGTGCCACAGGTATTCACCTCATCATATCCACCCAGCGCCCGTCCGTTGACGTGGTCACGGGTGTCATCAAGGCCAACTTCCCGGCGCGCGTCGCCTTCATGGTTGCTTCCGGCACCGACAGCCGCGTCATTCTCGACAAACCCGGAGCGGAGAACCTGCTCGGGCGTGGCGACATGCTTTACCAGGCGCCGGATGCCCCGGCGCCGATCCGCCTGCAGGGTGTCTTTGTCTCGGAACCTGAGCTGCAGCGCCTGGTCGATTCCTGGCGGCTTATCTCTGCCAATCGCCGCGCGGAAGGCGGCGTTGAACCCGTGGCGGCCAGCTTTGAGCTCCTGCCCCCAAGCACGCCCCTCAAACAGGGCTCCTTCTTCGGCGATGAGATTTCCAGCGGCGACCCGATGCTAAAGGACGCCATCGAGGTGGTGCGCAAGAAAGGCGGGGCTTCCATCTCCATGCTGCAGCAAAAGCTAAGGGTGGGGTATAACCGCGCCGCCCGGTTGATCGACACGCTCGAGGAGCAAAAGATCATCGGTCCGCAAGAACCCGGCTCGCAGCTGCGCGAGGTGTTGGATTACGGAGAAGTGGAACAAGTGGTGGAAGAGGAAACCGGCTGACAGGCTGCAGTTCGGAGATTGACCCGATGAAATATTGAAATCCGCTCGTGACCCGGGCGGATTTTTATTACTTGACTAATATGATACAATATATCCAATATAGGTGATTCAACGCGCTGATGCGTTCTTCGCGCCTTAAGCTACCGCGAGGTAGAAAGGAGTAAGCGTGTGCAATCAGGAAGTTACCATCACCAGCCGGCAGATCAGCCATGAATGGCTGATCCTGGACCTGTGCGGGGTGATCAATTCTCAGCTGAAAGAAAACCTTGAGGGGATCGTTCGTCATATCCGTGCCGCGGTAGTGCGTCATGTCGTGTTAAATTTCAGCGGGGTCAGCCAGGTGGATGGAACCGGTTTGAAGCTGCTGCTACTCTTCTGCGTTTCGCTGCGGCGGATGAATCGTAAACTCGCCTGCTATGGAATGAACCCGGAGGTCCTGAACATTTTCCGCCTTGCCCGGCTGCAAAGCATGCTGAACATGTATCCAGATGAAGCCAGCGTGCTGGCACTGGCAGAAACTGACTGAGCTCAAAAAGACAAAAAATTCCTCGGATTCTCACCCTTTGCTTTAATCTCTAAGGATTTACAGAATTCGTTGTTGAAAACAGCTGCATTTCTCCTATAATAGACATATTCATTCATCCGGAATATCTACCTGATATTGTGAGTTTCAATTCAACGAGTAGAAAAATTTCATAACGGCCATTGTGGAGAGGAGAGTTCATCATGCTACATCAGGGGTCATTTCGATTGTTATCTGTGATTCTGGTTATTTTTCTTGTCTTGGGATTGGCAGCAGTTGTCCCCCACGAAAATGCATCCGCCGCTACGCTACCCCGTGTGAATAAGACCGCCGACACAAACGATGGGTCCTGCACGGAGGCGGATTGTTCTCTACGGGAAGCGATCGCTGCCGCGGGAACCACCGCCACCATCCTCTTCACGCCTTCTCTCGCTGGACAAACGATAACGCTGGGTTCCCAGCTTGTTATTGATAAGAATCTAACTATCGACAACTCAGATAATTCCAGTCGGATTACGATCAGTGGGGGATCTGCATATCGGATCTTTCAAGTCAATAACGGCAAGAGTTTGACTTTGAGAAATTTCAATCTTGGAAATGGGAAACCTGCAAGTTCCGGAGACGGCGGGGCGATCCTGAATGAAGGGGGTTCTGTCAACATCTATGATGTCTATTTTTATAATAACGTCGCTACAATTGGCGGAGCGATCAGAACCAATGGTGGCACGATAACCATATTCCGCGCGGATTTCTTTGGGAATCTATCCACCTCCACAGGTGGAAAAGGCGGTGCCATATTCAACGATGCCGGCACCTTAATCATTCATGATAGTGACTTTGGCTACAATCAAGCTGATTTTGACGGGGGCGCGATCTACAATTATGGCACCCTGGAGGTAAACGGCAGTTCATTTCATAATAACCAGACCATTCTCTACAAAGGCGGGGGGATCTTCAGTTCCGGTAGCGCCACCATTACCAATAGCACTTTTCTAAGTAACTCCGCCGAGAATGGCGGTGGCATATTTATGCATGGAGGGGCGAGCCTTACCCTCATAAACTCAACCCTTGATTCCAACACTGCCAGGTTGTCGGATCCTAAAGCGGCCGGGGCGGTCTATGCCTTTGGGCCACTCACATTGCGAAATAGCATACTCTCTAACAGCACCGCGAGTGTCGACTGTTACTGGAATCACTCAATAGGATCTCCTGTTGTTTCTAACAACCTCATCGAGGTAAACTCAGCTGCGTCATCAGCCTGTGGCACCCCCATATTGACTTCAGATCCGGTTTTGGACGCATTGTTATACAACGGCGGGGAGACCCCAACGATGGCTCTCTTACCTGGTTCTCCGGCGATCAATGCGGGTGATAATATCCGCTGCGCTGACACCGACCAGCGGGGTGTTAAGAGACCCTATGGTTCGACCTGCGATATCGGGGCGTTCGAATACACCGATCCGCTGGTGATCAACTCAATCACCCCGTCCCAAAAACAGATCAACTCGGGGGGATTTACCCTTACAGTCAACGGCAGCGGTTTTCACTCCACATCGGTGGTTGTTTTTAATGGAGAAGATCTAAGCACCGATAGGAAAAGCGGCAGCAAGTTGGAGGCTATCGTGGGTGGATCTTTCCCAGAGGTTGATCAAATAGAAGTTTTTGTCTCCACACCAGGAGTTGGCAATAAATCAAATTCCGCTTTTTTCAACGTTTACTCCTTTGCCGACGTTCTGCCCACCCACCCGCTTTGGCGTTACGTGGAAGGCTTTTTTGCCAAGGGCATCAC
>CAYYBP010000183.1:0-3298 GCA_964470275.1 uncultured Anaerolinea sp.
GCAGCGATATCATTGCTGGCGTTAAGCTCTAACACCTCCCTGGTGGCTTTAGCGAGCGTGTCTGAACCCGAACCCGGTTCATCAGTAATATACGCCTGCGGTAAGTCAGGTGAATAATACAAAGCAGGTAAATAAGAAAGCTTATTGGAGTGAAGGATAAGATCGTCAGGTTTTATATTATCAGCGAGAGATGTTGTTAGAGCCTGAAAGGGAGCGTATGGAAACCCCTGATAGGTATAATGCTGCACCAATCCTATCCCAATTCCTATCAGCAATAACCCGGATACCAATCCTTGTCCCAGGCGCGAATTAGTCGGCTGCGTGAGAGCCCAGGCCATCCAGATGCAAAACATGATATGGGCCGGTAGCATCGCCCTTTCCAAATATACTGGAATCCATTGGGAAAAAAGCCACAGAAAAATTGCCGGTGAAAATGCCATGTATCCCAATAACAATCCTTTAAGATAATCTGGGGTCTTTAGCCTGACGGCTTTGTAGGTTTGAATAATGGGAAAAATGACACAAAACAAAGAAATGATTAACCCGGGAATTAATAATTGTTTGGGCAAAGGTAGATTTGTTACATACGTCAATACAAGGTTAAAGAAACTGGCAAAAGTTGGGCGTGTAATCCAGTACGCCTGTTCAATCTTAGAAAACTGAGCTGGGATCTGAATTAACCAAGGGAGATAGAGAAGAATTGCCCCCATACCAGCGAATAAAGTGTTACGAACGATTCTCTTTTCTCTGGTGAACAATGCAATGCTTGCGAGGGGAATCAGAAAAAATATAGCCAGGTTGTGCGTATACTGCGCCATTGCCGCAGCTATTGAAAAGATCACCCACCAAATTCCATGCCTGGTTTTTCTGCCTTTATAAAAAGCAAAAGCAGAAAAAGATAACCAAAAAGCTAGCAGGGCATACATACGAATTTCAACACCGAAATGCACCTGAAAAGGAAGCAGAGCTACGAATAGACTTGAAATGAACCCGGCTGTATGGTTAATCAGCTCCGATGCAAAGATATAGACCAGAACAATCGTAAAGATGCTAATGAGGATGGAAAAAAATCTGGCGGATGTTATTGTGTCAGAAAAAACGAGGGTCCACAACCATAAAAGAAAATAGTATAAAGGCGGATGTATGTCTGCTGCTGCGGAAGAGGTTTTTGCACCCAATGTTGCCTGTAAAACCGCCCCCGGCCCTTTGTGTGAAAGAAGTAATGCAAAGGCTTCGTCATACCAAATAGGTCGGGAAAAAATACCTCCCAGCCGAACTCCTGCTCCGATAATTACAGAGAAAATTAACAAGGCATGATTTCGATTTGCCGGCTTCATAATCCTCTTGAGTATATAGTTATTCTTGCTTTAGGTTTTCTTGAAAAAGCAATATGCATACTCCGAATCGGCCTAACTAAGATTACTGAATCGCGGGTATTTGATGTACTTATCCTTTCAGGAGTTCCTCACCGGTTGCCTTAAAATCGTGCGGTTCTTCTCTGGCGCGACCTTGCGCACGTCGCTGAGGTAGATCTCGTGGTGCTTGCCGAGCGGGATGTAGCCATGTTCGTGGATATACGCGTGCATGCGGGCGATGGTGGGGGGTTCGTCGTCGTAGGCGCCGATGTACATGATCTGCACGCACAAGCCTTCCTCAAGCATTTCGAGCCGGCACTCTGACCCCAGGGGCGCCTTGCCCTTGGCGGCTGCCTGGTTTTTTGCTTCCTCCACCCATTCGGATATGATGAACTCCGGTTGCAGGATCATCAGCGTCCAGTCCCAATCTGCCTTATTCTCCATCGTGTAGAGCGCCATGTCGGGCATCCACCACAGCCCCTCCAGCCCCATCACGGTATAGTCGATCTCCTGCGCTTTCTTGAGGTGAAATTTGAGCGTGTAAGAGAGGGAATACAGGGTCTGGGTGGCGTCCTGGAAGCGCTGCGAGGTATTGGGGTCACCGTGCCCGTCGACCATCAGGTACTGCAGCGGCAGGATCTCGATCACCTGGAACGCCTGCGCGTTGGGGGTGTACAGGCCTTTGTATTGTTTCTTCAGGTCGATTTTTTCCATAGCCTACCATTCGCCGCTTTTTTTCACCGCCTCCACCAGCGCCTCGGCCAGCGCCAGCGCCTGCGAGCGGGTGAGGTAGAGATGGCTTTCATCGTGCCGGAAGACCTTCTCCTCCTCCAGGCACGACTCGCTGATCTTTAAACAAATATTGTCTTCGAGGTCGGCGTCTTCGCAGGAGTAGAAGACCTCGACCAACAAGGATTCATCCAACAGGTGCACCGGTTGCATCATTCACCTCCTGGTTTCGAGTCTATTTAAGTATATTCAAAAATCGGGCGCTTTCAACCGCTTTGTACACCAGGTCTTTCACCCGCCGGCATTCGATGTATAATCTCAGTCTATTTATGAGAGACACCCCTTGCGGGTTGGAGTGCGAACGATGGCTGATATGCCTCAAAAAGAAGCGCGGAAAAAGAAGTCAAAAAACAGGGGCTGGGTGCATTTCCTTCTCTGGGGATTGATGATCCTGTTCCTGTTCATCGCCACGCGGGGCAAGGACCGCCTCACCATCAAGGAGGGGAAACCAGTCGTCCTTGAACCGGGAACGCTCGCGCCTACCGGTACAGTCCGGTACGCCATTGATAAGTTTGACCAAATCAAGAGTCAAAACCAGATGCTCTACCGTGTCATCGGCTGGTCTTTCCTCGAGTCTGACCCTGACCAGTCAAAATACATTATCTACCTGGTATGCAAAAACGCGCGTAATACCTATTACTTCCTGACCACCTCCGGGGAACGCGCTGACGTGGAAGCGGCTTTTCCAGATTTCTCCGGTGATCTTTCCAATTCCGGTTTTACCACCCTCATCTCCAAGGACACTATGAAGAACGGTGTTTACGAGGTGGGCTTCTTGTATCAAGACCAGATGAGCGGCATCTTTTTTTATGATGCAACCGACGCTGTGCTTCGTAAGACCATGAATAATATCCAGCTCGACCAATAGACGTACTTATATGACACCTCAAACAAATCCAAAAAATATTTTCTTAACACGCGCTGGCGGGTTGATCTTCCCATTGATTGCACCCCTGCTTTTTGGTTTCTACCCCGCCTATTACTTCTACACCAAGAACGCCAGCATGGTGAAGATCGCCAGCCTGGGCCGGGTCATCGGCGTGTACGCCGCGCTGATCGTTGTGCTGTACCTGGTTGCGCTTCTCGTCCACAAATTCAACGGCATCCGCGCCGCCAACGCGGTCCGCGCTGTGCTGTTGTTCTTCAACACCTAT
>CAYYBP010000184.1:0-3254 GCA_964470275.1 uncultured Anaerolinea sp.
AACTCTCACCTACGGCTTCGGAGGCCGGTACGCTATCCATTGCGCTACAGGGACAAGCTGCATTATTTTATCATGTTCATTAACTCCAAATGTTTTCGATTTTTGGAAACACGTACCCGCCAGTCTCAGGTCTATTTAATCTGTATACGCAATTAATCGCATCCAGGTTGATTTTCCCGTACACGTGGGGAAATTTCTCATCATTGCCTTCCAGGTTCTCAAAGATGACTTCCGGGATCAACTTTGAAGGGGTCAATTCAAGCAGAACGAGGTCCGATGCATGAGCATAAAATCTGTTTGCAACCTGTAACACCTGCTCACGGGTTGAACAATGGATGAAACCATCCTTCTCATAATCAGATGGATAATATGCACCCGTTTTTATCGTTTCTTCGTACTGCAGCCGTTCTGTAATGTGATAGATAAACATCGAAACACTCCTGGAATTTGGTTTGCTTGACTTATTGAGTTACTTTACACATTATCAGAAATTTATCAATCAAGATTTATCGAATTATCTAAAAGTGAGTGGATCTCGCTCATTAATTCTTCCGTAGAATCTATAGAGAAGACACGTCGTCGAATTTCAGAAGTTGATAATTTATGGGCGAGATATCTGGCAAGATGTTTTCTGAACATCAATATACCAATTCTGGGTGAATATAATTCGCTCATGGCTTGAATATGCCTGCTGATCACGGTGAACAGCTCGGTATCGTCTACCAACCTCCGGTCCTCGCCGCGAAAAATCCATGGATTGCCCAAGGCTGCGCGTCCGATCATCACGGCGTCACAACCGGTGTGTGAGATCATGCGGCGGGCATCATCCAGGTTTTGAACATCGCCGTTGCCAATGACCGGGATGGACTTAACGGATGATTTTAGATCAGCGATCGCATCCCAATCCGCTGCGCCGGTGTATTCCTGTTTGCGGGTGCGGGCATGCAGGCTTATGGCGCTTACGCCGCAGTCTTCCAATATCCTGGCCACCACGAGATAATTCTTAGAGCTATCATCCCAGCCCAGGCGAATTTTCGCTGTTACTGGAACCGGCAGGTTTTGCACCAGCAGGTTGGCAATCGTTTCGATCTTGTTTAAATCGCGCAATAAACCAGCGCCAGCCCCGCGGTTGCTGACGTTTCTGGCTGAGCACCCCATATTGACATCAATAAAATCAGGTTCGCGCAGCAGCAGTTTTTGCGCGGCAAACAGCAAACGCTCGGGGTTATCATCGAAGACCTGGTAACAGAACGGTCTTTCACCGGGCAAAAAGAAGAGGCTGGTTTCGAGGTGAGGGTGACCATACCTGACGTCTATGCCGTTGATAAATTCAGAATAACTCGCGGCAGACCCGTACTCACGGCAAATCAACCTGAATGGCGAATCCGTGAAACCGTCCATCGGCGCCAGCAGTACACGCCCGGGGATCGTCACCCGGCCTATTTGAAAAGGAGTAGTCAAGAAATCGTTGATCACCATAATGCTCACAAAAGTATAACCCATGTCTTAATCATTAAAACATGCGTATAGATACTTTTTTATTTACCCATTAACGAAAATCCAACAGAAGAAAACCAGGACAAAGTACTTGACAAAGAACAAATGTTCTATATAATAGAAATATGAAACATGAAGCCCTGTTAAACGTGAAAAGTTCGTTCGATGAGCCGCTTGAAGGCGGGTTAACCGTGGTTTTTGGGGCGCATGGGGGCGCCGGGTTGATGCTTGATCTTGTTTCCAGGCTGTCGCTGCGCGGGCCGGTGTACCTGCTGGATTGCGGCAACCGCAGCAACATGTACCGGGTGGCCCGCACCCTGCGCTATCTAACGAATGACCCGGTGGCGGTCATGCGGAATATTCGCCTTTCACGGGCGTTTACCTGTTACCAGGTGGTGGCTCTGCTGGAAAAACTTCCGGCTGATGGCAGGGCGCCGGTGCTGGCGCTGGACCTGCTGTCGACGTTTATGGACGAGAGCGTGCAGGCGGTGGAGAGCCAGGCGCTTTTTGACCGTGCGCTGCAGCGCCTGGCGGCGGTGGGGCTGCGTTCCCCAGTAGTGGTCAGCGCCAAGCCGTTGTTAAGCCTTTCGGCCCCGCGGTTTGGGCTGCTCGAGCAGTTGAAAGAGCGGGCGGAGCGGGTCTGGGAAGAAAACATCCTGCCGCCGCCGCGTCCTACCGGCGTACAGCTGCCCCTGCTCGCCGATTAACGGAGGTTCTTATGGGCCGGACCATTCTATCCGCCACACAAACCTGGGTCGAAGAAGAGAAAGCGCTGCGGCGTTTTGTGCGGGCGCTGCGGAAGGGGGATCAGGACCTGATCCAGGAGCTTCTCGCGCTTTCCCGGCGGCATATTGCCGAGGCATCTTACGCGAGCAATCTTTACCCGATGGATATTTACCTGGTGGCGATGCTGCTTGAGATGTACCGCAAGGTCAAAGCGCTGGAACTGCAGCTGGAAAAGGCCGATGTGGAGAGGTCCGCCAGCGAAGTGGCGCGGTCAGAGCTGCCTGGACTTCCCTCGCTCCTCGAACTGGTAACACCCAGGATGCCTTCTTCTTCCCCGGTTCAAAAACGTTCCTCCGATGGGCTTGAGTATGTGGACCTCCAGGATGGGGGATAGCCGTGTCAGTGCGTCTGCGCGGCTGGCTGCTTGACCTTTACGATGACGCTGAAGATGGGCTGCGGCTGTGGTTCATCACGGAGGATGGCGCGCGTGTGTGCCTGAGGCAGAGGCTGGAAGTGGTGTTCTATGCCAGCGGCGAAAATGAGGTTCTCCGTTCGCTGTGGCGGGCGCTGCGTCGTTACCCGGAGGTGCTCTCGCTGGAACGAGAGCTTAAGAAGGACGCGTTCATCACCGAGTTGATCCCCGTGTTGAAGGCGGTCGTTGACAGCCCCACCAGCCAGGCACGGCTGTTCCGGGATATTCAACGCTTGTTTCCCAACCTGGTCTATTATGACGCTGACCTGAATTCCCACATCCGGCACGCGGCGCGCTTTGGCACGTTCCCGATGGCTTTTTGTGAGGTTGAGGCGGATGACACCAACTTCATCCAATCGATCCGGGTGCTGAATTCGCGCTGGGACCTGGCGCCGGTTCACCCGGTGTTCCGCACGCTGATCATTGAACCGGATTGCGATCCGGGGCGCGGCGACCCCCACACATTGCTGGTTCGGTTTGGGCGCCGAACGCAGGTGATGAAGCTGGATCCGGCCGTTGAGTTTAGCCGCGATTTGAACCGCATTTTGCGGCAGGTGGA
>CAYYBP010000185.1:0-3244 GCA_964470275.1 uncultured Anaerolinea sp.
ATGCCGCTGCACCGGCTACGAACCCATCCGCGACGGTGCGTTGATGGCGCAGCAGTTGAACAAAGAACGAAAGTAGAAGAAGCATAAAAACCAGAGAGATCCTTCAGCCTGAAGGGTCTCTTTGCTTTCTTATCAACCATTTGCGGTTTTTCCTGTTTTGAGGGCATCACTCGTAATTTATTCGTGATTGTTTTTGAGTGGTCATGTTCATATAATGGATATAAACTGTCTGAATGTCTGAATGAGACACGAGGGTACAAATGATCGGAGGAAAAATGAAAAATCGGTTGGTGAGCATTTCGATATTCATGGCTTTACTCCTCGTATCCTGTTCCAGCGTCAACACTCCGGAACCAACTTCAATTCCAAGTATGGTACCTTCACCCGGCTCGACACCTTTGCCGGAAGCAACCGCGACAACTGTGCCATTGGACCTCTCCATCACACTCTCGGAGCCGCTTTCGGAAAACGGCATCGCGCTCACGGGTGGCGGCGACGTGGATACCATAGTAATCGATGTTAATGGAGTAGCGGCGCGTCAGAGTGGGAATGGAGCGGCGCTGCAATCTATGGACGGGAACAATGTGCCGGATTCCTATCTTCAATTTGACGTCGACGACAACAAAATCTACAACGGTTCCCCCACAGAAAGAGTGCGCCTGGAAGTGGATTACCTGGACTCGGGGACGGATACCTTTTCTCTCCAGTTTGATGCCACACCAAGCGGTTCATTCGATGGCGCTTTTGCTGGCGGGGGTGTGGTGGTTAAAACTGATACCGGCGAGTTCAAGACCGCTGTTTTTAACCTGTGCGACGCGCACTTTGTCAACCGGGTCAACGGCGGCGATTTCAGGATCAGTGATGATAATAATGGGGCTGAGATCCTCCGTGAAGTGCGGTTAATCGGGCTCGAATCGAATATTGCAACCATCAATGTGGATGATTACGGCTCGAACCCCATGGACGACCAGCCGGATAGTGATGCCATCCAGGCGGCGCTGGATTCCACCTGCAGCGGGGATACCATCGTCTTTACCTCGGGGGTCAACACCGCCGGATACCAGGGGTATATGATCGATAAGACCCTGTTCCTCACCGGGATGTCGGCCAAACATGACCTCACTTTCACTTCGTCCAACCCGCAGGACCACGCACTGTTGAAGGCTACCGCAAACCTGATGGGTTACGTTGTGCGCTTGTTCGCTCGTTCACGGTTTACTGACGCATCAAATCTAATGAATATCGATTTTGGTTACATCGATGTCGACGGCGGCAGGGATGTGCGCGTGTGTATGGGTACCGATGGGGTCGGGAATGGGCTGGGAGATAATTGGGGTTCCTGGCTGCCCGAATGTACCATTTTTGACGATCCATGGTGCTCACCCGGGAACCTGGGGTTTGACGGGGTTGCCGGGAACGTTGTTGTGCATGACCTGGTCGACCAGCAGGGCGAATGCGGTTCAGGCCTGGCTTTTACCGGTAAGAACGGAACCATCAGGAATGTGACCATCGATACGGTTGGAGACCACGTGCACGCCAGCGGGTGTGTCAACACGGATAATGATGGTGATTACGGCGGCTGGTCCGATGGGATTACTCTTGTAGGCCCGGGGCATACGGTCATCAATAACACGATCATCAATCCATCTGATATTGGCATTGTTCACTTTGGCGGACAGGACACGATCATTGCCAACAACACGATCCGGATCACGGCGGGTAATTACGGAGCGTTTGGAGGGATCGCCCTTCACGCCTGGGACGTAGCGGATACCTCCGGTGTTGCAGTCACCGGGAACACGATCATCAGCGAAGGTGACACAAACTGCGGCGGCTTGCATACGGGCATCAATATTGGTCCGCACATGTGGGGTGGTGCCTGCCTGCTAAGTTCCATGCCTGGAACATTTGGAAATCCCTCCTGTTCAAACGAACCGGACCCAGAAGAAGCCGCGCCATGCACAGGCGGGACCTGCCAGGTGTGGTTGTTTTTACCTGAAGAGGGAACCTTTACGATGGCCGATAATAGTGTTACCGGCGCGCATATTAATTACCTGATTGAGGGGTTCATTGTTCAAGGGCAGTTTATAGATGAAAATAACATAAGCATTGAACCACGCAAATCCGATTGGGATGCGGCGCATTTTGGTTGTGATGGTATTTTCTGGGGGCCTACCGACAAAGTGGCTCATCACCCGTCACTTCCCGGGTACACGGACCTCAGGATTCATTGCGAACGTTGAAGCGCGAGGGAGCTCAGGGCATAATGTTAAAACAAGTCGTACTTAACCAAACCTGCCGGTGACGTAATCGGAGGTGCGTTTGTCCTTGGGCACCTGGAAGAGCTCGATGCCCTTGCCGAATTCAACCACCTCGCCCATGAGGAAGAAAGCCGCGTAATCCGCGATGCGCGCCGCCTGCTGGACGTTGTGGGGGGCGATGATGATGGTGTACTGGTTCTTCAATTCCCTGAGCATGTCCTCAATGTTGGCGGTGGCGATCGGGTCGAGGGCGGAGGTGGGCTCGTCGAGCATGATGACCTCGGGTTCGAGGGCGAGAACGCGCGCCAGGCACACCCGCTGCTGCTGCCCCCCGGAGAGGCTGTAGGCGGAATCTTTCAGGCGGTCGTGGACTTCATCCCACAGGAAGGCCTGCTTTAGGGCTTTTTCCACCGCTTCCCGCAGCCGGGATTGGTTCCTTTCGCCAGCCATGACAAGCCCGTAAGCGACATTATCGAAAATGGATAGCGGCAGGGGTACCGGGCGGGAAAAGACCATACCGACCTTGCGCCGCAGTTCAATGACGTTGATCCCGGGATCGAGAATGTTTTCCCCGTGAAAGAGGACTTCGCCTTTCATTTCCTTCACGTCCGCCAGGTCGTTCAGGCGGTTTAAAACCCGCAGGAAGGTGGATTTTCCGCCGCCAGCGGGACCAAAAAGCACAGTGATCGCCCTGGCTTCGATCTCCATGTTGACGTTGCGCAGGCTCTCGTTGTTATCCGAGTACGTGATGGACAGGTTGCGGATAAAAAATTCCTTCATGACATCACCATTGGCGTTTCTTGCGCGCGCGCGACCGGATGAGCGTGGCAACCAGGTTCATCCCCAACACGAAGACCAGCAGCACCAGTACGGTGCCGTACTGGATCTGGATGGGCATGCCCGGGATCTGGGTGGAGATGATGAAGATGTGATAGGGCAGCGCCATGGTGGCATCTAACGGGGAATGCGGCAGCTGCGGGAGG
>CAYYBP010000186.1:0-3243 GCA_964470275.1 uncultured Anaerolinea sp.
TCATGCGTAGTGTTGTAGTCTTGCCACAGCCGGATGGTCCGAGGAAAGAAACCAGTTGCCCTTTTTCAATTGAAAGATTGAAATCTTTTACCGCCACCACGCTCGAAAAAGACTTGGAGATGTTCGTCAGTTCCAGATATGCCATATTGAAATTCCTATCACCGCGCTTTGATCACATCAGAGGTCGATTTTATGCCCTTGCCGCTCACATACAGGATGAGCAGGGAAACGATCCAGGCAATTGTGAACGAAATCACCGATAAACCAGCCGCAATCGTGCCGTCTTTGCGGGTGTATTCCACCAGCAGCATCGGAAAGGTCTTAAAGCTCGCTCCAACGATCAAACGGGCCAGGGTGAACTCGGCAAAAACCGTGGCGAAGACCAACAGGCTGCCGCTGAGAATACCGGGAAAGATATTGGGGATAATTACCTTGGTTAGCACATTCACCATGTTCGCTCCAAGGCTCTGTGCGGCTTCGGTCAGGGTGGGTATATCGATCGCCTCAATATTATTTGATACCGACCGGTACATATATGGCATGGTGAAGATTACCGTCGCAGCGGCGAGTAAAAATGGCGACCGGTGAATGGGTTGGAAGTTATAGACCTGGACAAGAGAAAGAGCTAACACCACACCCGGGATACCAAATGGAAGAATCATAAGAAGATCGAGCAAGGGTTTTGCGGAATGCAGGCGCACGTGTACCCAGTACACCGTAGGAACTATCAGCACCAGGCTAAGGACTACCGAGATAGCGGAAAGAACCAGTGAATTCTTGAGGGTAATCAAGAAGTAAGGATTCTTTGCTACTTCCGTATAACCCTCAAGCGTGTACCCTTCCGGCAGGACGGTCTTATCCCAGCGAGTGGCAACCGAAAAAATGTACGTGGCAATGATTGGAATCACCATATAGAGAAGGAAGAAAACAATGGTCAGTACCTGTAATAATCCGGGCTTACCAGCTTTGCCTTTTTCGCTCTGTTTCTTTTCCGGCATGAATTACCTCCTCGTCCATTGCCGCGCACGGTTGGAGGCAATCTGGTAAATGGCGATACACGTTCCCATGATCAACAAAGAACCCACAGCCAGCGCTTGCCCGATGCCGGGATCGTGCAGGACTTCGCCAGTGATGGTGAATCCGATTTGCAGTGTCACCAGCGATAACCTGGAACCCGTGAGGGTATAGGCTGTGGCATATGCGCCAAAAGCATTGGCGAAGAGTAATACGAAACCCGCCAGCAGCGAGGGAGCCAGGATGGGTATGCCGATATTCCACCAGAACGCAAGTGTGTTCGCGCCCAGGTTGGTGGCAGATTCGCGCCACTCTTTTTTAATCCCGGCGAAAGCAGGAATGATCAACAACACCATCAAGGGTAGTTGAAAATACACGTAGGCGAGCGTGAGACCGGAAAATGAATAAACACTGAAGGTCGGGTAAATCTTCAACCCCAGGTACTGCAAGAGAAACTGGGTAACAATTCCATTGGAGCCAAGGACAATGATGAAGGCAAAGGCCAGCGGTGCCCCGGCAAAATTGGTGGTGACGTCTGAAAGCGTGATCAACAACTCCTGAACCCGCTTGCTTGGCCAGCGGTAGATGTTATATCCAATAAAAACCCCGAGAAGTGTTCCAATCAAGGCAGTCAGACCAGATAACTTGACGCTGTTCCAGATGGACTTGAGATAAAGCGGGGTGGCTGCATCCACGTAATGAGCGGTGGTCAAGTTCCCGGATTTATCCAGGAAACTACCGCGCACAAGCAGGATGATGGGGACGATTTCAAAGGCGAGACAGAAAAGCAGGAATGGGGACAACCCAGCCCAAGCCGAAATGGTTTTTTGCCACCTTGAGGATGCATTCATCAATTTACTCTCGTGTGTATAAGTAAATTATACACGATTAGTTGCCGTATTGCAACCGTTTTTGTTTTGTTTTTGTCATTTGTGTTTTCGTTTTATGTTTGTTATAATAAGATTCAAAACATTAATCAAACTTGCTGGAAAATTAACCCGGGAGCAATCATGAGCGTGAAACCAGGCGAGAATAATCCACTCGATAATAATGCACAGTCATTTATTGAGCGGTGTAGAAAATTGGATAAAAGTGTTTTTGAGGGCAGCCGCGATGTCTTCATCAGCCGTTCTCCAGGCAGGTTGGATCTGATGGGCGGAAACGATGATTACACCGGCGGTCTGGTGTTTGAAACCACGATTCGTGAAGCCACTTTTTTTGCAGCCCAGGTTAGGTCAGATGACCAATTCGTTTTACACAATCCCGGTGTTAAAAACCTGGGCTGGCAACAGACCATCCGGTTCTCTCTTTCTGACCTGGCAGTATCGACCAGTGAGTATGATCTGGAGCAATTCCGCGCGTGGATCAACGAAGATCCCAATAGATCGTGGTTTTCTTACATCGTTGGGAATCTATTCTTTTTGAAACTGAATTACCCGTCAGCAGTCACCCATGGCTTGAACATGTTCATGGACTCTTCCATCCCGCTGGGAAAAGGGGTCAGTTCGTCAGCAGCGCTGGAAGTGGCATCCATGAAAGCCTGCGCCGCGGCATATGGGATCCGGGCTGAGGGAATTGAGCTCGCCCAGTGGACGCAATGGGTCGAGAACACCATCGCGCTTTCTGCCAGCGGTGTGATGGACCAGTATGCGGTGATCATGGGTGACATAGACACTTTTACCCCGATGATCTGCCAACCATGCACCCCCCTTCCACCGGTAAGACTTCCGCAAGGAGTACGCGTGTGGGGGATCGATTCAGGTGTGCGGCATTCTGTTGCAGGAATTGAATACGAAGCTGCACGAGCCGCCACTTTCATGGGTTACCAGTTGATTTGCGAAATGGAAGGGCTGCCGGTCAAACTGGAAGATTCAGGGGTTTTATCGCGCTACACCGACCCGAGATGGGATGGCTACCTGGCGCGCCTGTCGCCAAGCGAATTCAGGCAGAAATATGAAGAGGCGCTTCCACTCACCCTACAAGGGAGTGATTTTCTTGCCAGGCACCCGGGGCATTACGACCCTTACACACCCGTTCGGCCGCAGGTCGATTATCCAGTCCGGTACGCCTGCCGTTACGCCGTGGAAGAGAATCAACGTGTGAGACTATTCCATGAGATTCTAAGAAGCGCTGCACTACCAGTTAGTGACCACACGCTGGAGACCCTGGGTGAATTGATGTTTGGGGCTCATCTTGGTTATACAGACTGCGGGCTGGGTTCACCGGTTA
>CAYYBP010000187.1:0-598 GCA_964470275.1 uncultured Anaerolinea sp.
ACGGATGGTGGCGTTTCCTCTGCCAGGCTTGTTGAAGGAGTAATCCAACACCCGGTACAGGTTTCCATCTAATTCAAAAATTACGCCTTTTCTCAGATCATTGACATCGATCATTATTCATACCTTTCAAATCAAAAATTAACCTTGAAATTATAGTCCCTCAATGTCTCTGTGGCAAGGCTGACGAATCACCTTCGGCTGGTTGGCGTTCAATCCTGCGATTTTCTTTTTAGCAGTAAAGGTCCTACCAGGTCAATTAACCCGGAAAAGAAGACTTCAAGCAATGGTGAAAATGCAGTGTAGAAAGGAACATACTTCACGCGCCTGGGGTGGAGCACGAGCTTGAGCGCGGCTAATGCTACCAGGTCCGAACTCACGGCAAATTTCTCAGCGGGAACCGAGCCTCCATTTTCCTGGCTGCGGGCGACCTCGAAGAATTCCGTTTTTACCGGGCCGGCCCGGATTACGGAGGAAGTGACACCCGTTCCGCGCAGTTCACGGTAGAGGACCGTGGAAAACGAATCAAGATAGGATTTTGAGGCTGAATAGACCGCGATCCCTTGTTCGGGGAGTTTGCCAGCGATGGACCCAATATTAA
>CAYYBP010000187.1:608-3172 GCA_964470275.1 uncultured Anaerolinea sp.
TCCGGCCGTAACGCTGCTTGATCATCGATGGGAGAAATAACCTCGCGAGGTGAGAGGCGGCTTCGATATTGAGGCGGAGAATGTTCGTGGCGATCTCCCAGGGCATTGTATGGAAAAATCCGTACCAGGCGAGGCCGGCGTTGTTCACGAGAATATCCGGCATCAAACCTTTTTCCTCGAGCGTTCTTAAGAGCTCCAGGCGCTCCGATTCTACGGATAGGTCGCAATCGAGAACCGTAACTGTTCCATTGCTCGAAGTGATCACATTTTCTAGGTCTAACAACCGCTCCAACCGGCGCGCGACAATGATCACATGCGCGCCATTTGCAGCAAATGCGCGCGCAATAACAGCACCAATCCCGCTTGATGCACCGGTGATGAGGGCATTCTTGTTCGCCAACGGATTTTTCTTCATGATTTACTTACGGTTTTTGTGTTTCCCCCGCAATGATACCCAATTTTGTTTCCACCATTGTGTTGTATCGATGATAGTGTCTTTTAGCGAACGGGGTGAATACCCAAGATTCAACCGCGCTTTTTGATTGTCAATAACAGCGTTGCTCTGCAAGGTTTCGATGCTGTATCGAGTAAATTTTGGCTTTGATTTCGATAGTCTGTAATAAAACTCCGCAAATTTCGAGGCGAAAAGAGCAGTTTTCGAAGGGATATTGACCAGGATTGATTTCAACGAGAACAACTCACGGGTCAGCTTCCATAAATCGGATACTCGCACAAGTTCACCCGACAGGATGTAAAGCTGTCCGATCTTACCTTTCTCGCGGGCAAGGATCAAACCCTGGACAACATCGCGCACGTCAACGAAATCGTAACTACCTTCGATCATGTAGTTAACTTTTTTCAGCATCCAATCATTCATCAATTCGCCGAGCTCGGATTTTTTAAAATCATAAGGTCCAAGAACCCCAGTCGGGCAGACGATGACAGCCGGCAGCCCCTGCTTCACTTTTTCCAACACGAGGAGGGTGGCTTCTGCTTTTGAGCGGTCATATGCTGCTACGCTGGCCGCGGGGTCGATCGGGGTGAACTCATCAATGACCGTCCCGTGCCGGGTCCGTTTGAACGCGTGGATCGAGCTTGTGTAAATGAACCTTTGAACATCATGCTGCATGGCTGCTTCAACCATGTTCCTTGTGCCCTCAACATTCACATTGCGGACCATCTCATCCTCGTTGGAGGAAATGGATATGATCCCAGCAAGGTGGAACACGCAGCTTACGCCATCAAACGCCGCGTGAAGGCTTTCGCGATCGAGCACATTGCCATAGCAGATTTCAACATCGAGGTCTTTTATCGGCAGCAGGTCTTCACCCGGAAGCACGAGCGCCCTTACTTTTTCGCCCCGCTTCACCAACTCTCGTACCAGCACGTTGCCAATATGGCCAGTAGCTCCGGTGACAAGGTTCATAAAAGATCACTCCTTGGAACGAATTGAAATAAATGGATGCTGATAACTGGTGTAATAAACTCAATTACAATCATTGTCTCCAACTCAGGTTTATGCATATTACTCAAACTAATCATCGTATTTAAGATCAGGCGCCAATTTAGAAACCATGTGTGTGGTTGATTGGGTTAATAGTAGACCGTACTTCAATTCATTTGATGTGACTTTAGATAGATGATGAGTCATATTAATTAGACCAGGCACGCGCGTGCCTGGTCTATGGAAGTCAGAATCGGGATAGGTTTATCCGATTTGGGGTTCGATCAAACCAAGGTCGCCATCGCGTCGGCGGTAGAGGATATTGATCGAATTTGTGTTGGCGTTGTAAAAGATGAAGAAATCATCATGGTCAAGCAATGCCATCTGTTCGATGGCTTCATTTTCGTCCATAGGCACGAGCGTAAAACTTTTTCGGCGCACGATCGCAGTTCGCGCTTCTACTTCTTCCTCAACAGGGGGAGTAATGACCTCGGACGCAGGGGTACCATCACCGCGGCCGCGCGTGCGTTTCCCTTTGAAACGTTCGATCTGACGCTGCATCTTATCCACAGAGCGGTCAATTGCTGTCAACAGGTCAGCATCGCGTTCTTCAGTGCGCAGAACAAAACCTTTTCCTGTTAGTGTGAGTTGGGCAATTTCACGATCCGCGCTTTTTCGGGCGTTTTTTGCCAGAGAAAGGTCAAATTTTACTGATTAAATGTCGGGTAATAAACGTTCCAACCGCGGTACTTTCTTTTCAGCGTATTCCTTGATGCGATCCGTCAATTCCATATTCTTTGTGTTAATTACTATCTTTTCATCCATTTTTACCTCCAAGAATAAGATTATGGTACTGGCAATTGGCGTGGGTCTGCATGTGTGGCCTTCCGTGGTGTTTTGGCTACGGAAAGTGCAAACACCTCCTGGGCACCAGCTGCCTTCATGGCGTACGCGCAGTGATTGATGGTGGCGCCTGTCGTAATGATATCATCGACAAGCAGAACCTTTCTCCCTCTAAGTTTAGCAGGATTTCCATAAAATGCATCCTCCAGCGCCAGGTCTCGCTCGATCCGGGTGCGGCTGATTTGGCTTCCAGTCTCTTTGACACGCCGCAATGCTG
>CAYYBP010000188.1:0-3061 GCA_964470275.1 uncultured Anaerolinea sp.
GATCCGCAAGCCAAAGTGCTTCGGTTGAGCCAGGGTGTGTATCGCTCAAACAGCGTTGCGGCTGCCGGTGTTGCCGCGCATGAAAGCGGACACGCGATTCAGGACAAGGAAAAATATGGACCGCTCAAAATCCGCTCGCTCATGGTTCCCTCGGTCAAACTTGGGAGCTGGCTCGGACCAATTCTATTTATGATCGGATTGTTCCTGAACAGTCTGACTGGAGACAATGTTGCCATTGTTGGTTTATTGTTGTTCTCTGCGACCGCGCTTTTCGCGATCGTTACACTGCCAGTGGAATTCAATGCCAGCAATCGCGCCAAAGCCTGGCTGGCAGATTCCGGGATCATTTATTCTGGTGAAATGACGGGGGTCAACAAGGTACTTGACTCTGCCGCGCTCACCTACGTGGCAGGCGCAGCGCAATCACTATCCACCATTCTGTATTACGTGCTGCTCCTCTCGGGCAGATCAAATCGAGATTAATAAGCAAATCCCCCGTTTTTCGGGGGATTCTTCTATCCTGAGCTGATGCTCTTTCTCATTTGCTCGCGCATTTCAAGCGCCTTAACCGCCCCTTCAGCTGTGCAGGTTAGCGGATTGTCAACCATATAGATAGGGATCCCGATCGATTTTGTCAGGAATTTATCGACGCCTTTCAAGAGTGAACCTCCACCGCACATCGCGGCACCCCGGTCAATAATATCAGAGATCAATTCCGGCGGGGTTTTTTCCATAACTTTTCGCGTCATTCGAACGATATCTTCAAGCGGCTCTTGCAGTGCTTCTACAACATCATCGGTGGTAATGATCACCGGTCGTGGAAAACTGGTGACCTGGTCCTGTCCTTGAATTTCTATCGAAAGCTGCTGCTCCTGCGGAACAGCGGCTCCAACCTTGATTTTAATAGTTTCTGCAGTTTGCGGGCCGATGATGACACCAAAACGCTTGCGTACATAGGCGACTATCGCTTCATCAAATTGCTGGCCGCCTGTACGCGAGGCTTCGCCGGCGACGATACCGTTCATGCTAACGATCGCCACCTGGTTTACTCCGCCTCCAAGAGAGATAATCATATTTCCGGAGGGCGTCGCTACCGGCAGATCAACGCCCAGCGCAGCCGCCAGCGGTTGCGGGATCAGAAATACTTCCCGGCTCCCCGCTCCAATTCCAGCTTCATGCACCGCTCTGGCTTCGACACTCGTCACGCCGTGTGGCACAGCGATCATCATCCGCGGCCGAAAAACTCGCATTGGCCCAACGACCTTGCGGGTTAAGTAGCCTAACAGGGTTTCTGTGATCTCATATTCTGCAATTACCCCATGCTGTAACGGTGAAACGACCTCGATGCTTTCAGGGACCCTACCAGCCATGTCCCTGGCGGCTTGACCCCATTCAACCATTTTTTGTTCATCAATGAGAATGGCAACCATCGTCGGTTCTTGCAGCAACACCCGGTTGCCTTCTGCAATGGTTGTATTGCTGGTCCCCAGGTCAATTCCCAACTCGCGAGTTAATACTGCCATCTCTTATCTTTCTCTTTACACCTTGGTCTTAATGCTCTTCCGGTATTTTTGAACAGCTTGCAACCTTAAATTTGAGCGCTTTAAGGCCGATGTCACGCGCATGTAACGGTCAGCATCAGTCGCCAGGGTTAGTTTCAGGCGTTCTTCTGCCCGCTCCCTGGCCTTTAATGCCCGATCGAAATCAATTTCCTCAACATTCTCTGCAGCCGTCGCCAGAATGGTTACTTTATCAGGTAGAACTTCAGCAACACCGCCGGACACAGTGAAGTGTTCTTCGTTTCCTTTGGAGCGAACAGTGATGATCCCATAATTCAAGGCTGTCAAGACAGGTGAATGATGAGGCAAAATGCCCATCTGCCCGGCAGCGCCTGGCAAGACCACCATTTCAGCCTCCCCCCTGTAGACCAGCCTATCTTCAGATACAATCTCGCAAAGAATGGTCATTGCTCACTTTACAGAAGTGCTTTTGCTTTCTCGTATACATCTTCTATTGAGCCGGCCATATTGAAAGCCTGCTCTGGGATATCGTCGCATTTCCCATCCAGTATCTCACGAAAACTTCGAACCGTGTCCTTTAGCGTAACATATTTACCCGGAATGCTGGTGAATTGTTCAGCCACGTACATGGGTTGCGAGAAAAACCGTTCGATCTTTCTGGCACGCGAGACGATCAACTTGTCGTCTTCTCCGAGTTCATCAATACCCAAAATCGCGATGATGTCCTGTAGATCCTTGTACCGCTGCAGCAGTCGCTGCACTTCTCGGGCTGTGGAATAATGCTCGAGTCCTACAATTTTTGGATCAAGGATGCGCGAAGTCGACACCAGCGGGTCAACCGCTGGATAAATCCCTTTTTCCGAAATAGATCTTTCCAGCGCGATGGTTGCATCCAGATGGGTAAATGTAGCTACAGGTGCGGGGTCAGAATAATCATCTGCCGGCACATAGACGGCTTGCATTGAAGTGATTGATCCCTGGTGTGTAGACGTAATTCTTTCTTGCAGTTCTCCCATTTCACTGCTCAATGTCGGTTGATAACCAACTGCTGATGGCATTCGACCTAACAAAGCCGAAACTTCTGAACCTGACATCGTGAAGCGAAAAATGTTGTCAATGAATAATAGAACATCCATGCCCTGGTCTCGGAAATATTCTGCCATGGACAATGCTGAAAGGGCTACCCTTAAACGAACACCTGATGTTTCATTCATTTGCCCAAAAACCATCACGGTGTCTTTCATCACTCCTGATTCAAGCATCTCACGGTACAACTGTGTACCCTCACGTGTTCGCTCTCCAACACCAGCAAAAACAGATTTTCCCTTGTGAACCGTGGCTATGGACCGGATAAGCTCCTGGATGATTACCGTTTTACCAACACCCGCACCCCCAAAGATACCTGTCTTTCCTCCTTTGGTAAATGGCGCGATCAGGTCAATGACCTTTAATCCGGTCTCAAAAACCTCGACCCTTGTGGATTGTTCTGCGAAACTTGGTGCTGCACGATGAATCGGGTAAAACTCTTTTGCGTCGATGGG
>CAYYBP010000189.1:0-3058 GCA_964470275.1 uncultured Anaerolinea sp.
GATGACAATTCTGGTTGATTTGAAAAAGGTATGTAAGTCAGTGTACGTTTATAACTCGAAAGAATTTCTCACAAGGAGGAGAAAAAATGCGTAAGTTATATGTATTGATTGCAGTGCTTGCGGTTATCAGCTTTGTGCTGACCGCCTGCGCCCAGCCGACCGCAGCCCCCGTGGTTGAGGAGACTGAAGCTCCGATGGCTACTGAAGCACCTGTGGCGACCGAAGCCCCCGTCGAAGAAGTTGTATTGAACCCGTACCTGGGCTCGAACATGCTCGATGGAAATGGTATTCCCCCGACATTCTTCGATGATGTCCATATCCGCAAAGCGTTCGCCTACTGCTTTGACTGGGACACCATTGTGAACGATGTCTACATGGGTGAAGCGGTCCAGTCCAAGGTCCTCTCCCTGCCCGGTATGCCCGGTTTTGATCCTGACGCGCCTTTCTACTACAGTGATCTGGACAAATGCGCCGAAGAGTTCAAGCTGGCTGATGTCGACAAAGACGGTATCGCGGCTGGAGAAGATCCCGATGATGTCTGGGAAATGGGTTTCCGGGTTCAGATGCTCTACAACACCGGCAACACCACCCGCCAGATCATGGCTGAAGTCCTCCAAGCGAATCTCGCCGCTGTAAACGAAAAATTCAGTGTTGAGATCCTTGGTCTACCCTGGCCTTCCTACCTGGCTGCCCAGCGCGCAAAGAAAATCCCCATCATGACCGCTGGCTGGTTGGAAGATATCCATGACGCCCACAACTGGTATCAGCCTTACACCACCGGCACCTATGGCGCCCGCCAGAACATGCCAGCTGACCTGAAGGCTCAGTTTAAAACCTTCCTTGATGAAGGTGTTTCCCTGATCGATCCCGCTGCCCGCCACGAGGTCTACAAGAAGTTTAACCAGCTGTATTACGAACAGGCTCCTGGTATTCCTATTGTGCTCGCGACATCCCATGGCTACGAGCAGAAGTGGGTTGAAGGTCGCGTCATGAACCCGATCTTCTCGAACATCTACTACTATCCCATCTCCAAGGCTGCTGGAGCCAAGAATCCTGACGTGTTCACTTATGTGACCATTGCAGGTGGCCCCGACACCCTCGACCCGGCGCTGTCTTACGACACCGCTTCTGGTGAGGTCATCCAGAACGTCTACGAAACCCTGGTCTTCTACGATGGCGAAGCCACTGACAAATTTGTTCCTCAGCTGGCCGAATCCTGGACCACCTCGGATGACGGCACGGTATGGACCTTCACCATCCGCAAGGATGTCAAGTTCCATAACGGTGATGTGCTGACCCCGACCGATGTGGCTTACTCCTACCAGCGCGGTTTACTGCAGGGTGGATATTCCTCCCCGCAGTGGCTGTTGGCTGAACCATTCTTTGGTGTAGGCGTTGATGACATCACCGGTCTGGTTGATGATTTTGCTTCAGCGGATAGCCGCGAGACCCTGGTTGCCAACGACCCGGCCGTGCTCAAGGCTGCCTGCGAAACCGTCCAGTCCAAGATCGTGGCTGATGACGAAGCTGGCACAGTGACCATGACCCTTGCCCAGCCATGGGGTCCTTTCCTGCCGACCATCGCAAATGGATGGGGTTCCATCATGGACAAGAAATGGGTCATCGAGAACGGCGGATGGGACGGCACCTGCGATACCTGGCAAAACTACTATGGTATGACCTCGGCTGAAGATCCCTTCACCCCGATCGCCAACGGCACCGGTCCCTTCAAGCTGGATTACTGGACCCCTGGCACCGAAGTCTCCCTGGTCCGCAACGAAGAGTACTGGGGTGGCCCCGCCACTTTGAAGCAGGTCCTCATTAAAGAGGTTGCCGAATTCGGTACCCGCTTCGCCATGCTCGAGGCCGGTGACGCTGACGCCATCGTTGTGCCTGCTGAATACCGCACCCAGGTCGATCCCCTGGTGAGTGTTGCGCGCGTCTACGACGCTGCCACCAACACCTACCTGCCTGAGAAAAGCGTGTGCACGATCGACACGGATAAACTAGGCCTTGACAGGTTCGAACTCTGCGATACCGCCAATGATAACCCGCTGCGCCTGTACATCGGTCGCCCGGGTCTGCAACAGGATGTAATCCTCTTCAACTTCCTGATCCAGTAATCACTGGCAGTGTAGTTAATTGCTAATTGCGGGAGCCTGAATAAGGCTCCCGCAAACCACCAAGTTTTTCTCTGCGGCATGAATTGAACCCTGTGTTTCAGTTTATCCCGCAAAGCAAAACCTGATCTGAGGTGCTCAATGACCAATTATATTATCCGCCGCTTGCTGCTGGTTCCGGTCCTGCTCTTTGGGGTGACCGTGATCATCTTTGCCATGCTGCAGTTCCTGGGTCCGGTCGAGCGGTCCGCTTTATATGTGAAAGATTTCCCAAAGAATGAGAAGCAGATCCAGGGGATCATCACCAAGTACGGGTTGGATAAACCGCTTCACGTGCAGTATTGGCGCTGGCTGGTGGGGCATAAGGATGTAATCACCGGCGAACGCAAAGGCGGCATCATCTTTGGCGATTTCGGGTATTCCCGCACGGGATCGCAGCCGGTAGCGCAATTGATCACAACGCGCTTCCCCAACACGGTGGACCTGGCCATCTGGGCGGTGTTCCCGATGCTTTCGGTGGGCATCTGGCTGGGGGTGAAAGCCGCTGTGCACCAGAATGGCTGGATAGATCAGGCCGCCAGGGTATTCAGTATCGTTGGCACCTCCTTCCCGACCTTTGTATTTGGTCTGCTGGTGTTGATCCTTTTCTACGCACAACTGGGATGGTTCCTGCCCGGGAAGAACTCCGACTGGGTCACACAGGTACTCATGTCGGGTGAGTTTGTACGATATACCAAATTATTGACCATTGATTCGCTGCTGAACGGGCGGTTGGATATCTTCTGGGACGCGATGCGTCACATGATCCTGCCCATCCTCACCCTTTCCTATATCAACTGGGCGACGTTCGTGCGTGTCACCCGCTCCTCCATGCTGGAAACGCTGCGTATGGAGTACGTGGTCACCGCGCGCGCCAAGGGTTTGAAGGAAAAAGACGT
>CAYYBP010000190.1:0-3050 GCA_964470275.1 uncultured Anaerolinea sp.
TGCCGAACAGGTTCATCGAGGCGTTGACGAAGAAGGCCAGGATGATGGCGCCGATGTCGTTGATCCCGACCAGCAGACCAATGAGCACGATCATCAGCGATGAGCTGAGCGCATACTCGTAGAAACGCACCGGGTTCATGCCTTTTTTCAGGCTGTTCTGGTACCACTTGTAGCCGAAGGTCGCCAGCGCGAAGTGGGCGATGGCTGATATGAGAAGGAAGAGCGCGATTCCGATACCGAGCGGGGCATCCCAGATCTGTTTGGTGTCGGCAACAAGCCCGCCCAGGTCCCGATTAAAGGTCAGGTAGTTCGAATAGACCGGGTAGGTTTCACCCGGGGTGTCGACCACCAGGGTGATGATGAACATGAACACACTCTGCACCAGGTGCAGGAACCCCATGATGAGATTGAAACGGCGTAATTTACTGATCTTGGTGTCGAGTGCGGCGTCCTGTTTTTGAATTTCTTTTGACATTGTGTTCCTCTCCTTTTTTGATATATAGACAATATACCCTATTGGGTGGAGTTGTACAATGTGTTGTATAAAGTTAATTGGATCAGTTAAGGATTTTCAGCGCAGCCAGTTCCGTGCGCAGCTGGGAAGCGGAGTGGAAAAGGATGCCGCGGAACCCCACATTGCGCGCGGCTTCGATATTGACCATCGCGTCATCAATGAACACGCAGTCCTCAGCCTCGCGGCCGATGCGCTGCAGGAATAGCCGGAAGATCTCCTCGTCCGGTTTCGCCACGCCCGCGACCCCTGAGAGCAGGTAGTCATCCAGCTCGGGGAGAAATGTATAGCGCTGCATCACGAGGGGGAAGGTCTCGTGCGACCAGTTGCTCAGCCCGTACACCGGGTAGCCGGCGGATTTCACCTCGCGCATGACTTCCACGGTATCCGGAAAAGCTTCGCCGGTGCATTCCATCCAGCGCTCGAAGAAAGCGCTCACAAGAGCCTGGTGCTGCGGGTGCCTGGCGAGCATCTCGGTCTTCATTTTACTAAAGGGATAACCGGCGTCCAGTTTCTTGTTGAACTCGCTGAACCTGATCGCTTCCAGGAAATCCGAGACAGCCTGGTCTGATGGGAGAAGTTTGCGGTAAAGGTGGAAGGGGCTCCAGTCGATGAGCACCCCACCGAAATCGAAGACGATGGCTTTTTTCATAGACGGGTAATTCTACCCGATAATTGTGAGATCACGAGCAAAAGATCAGAACTCCGTCACGGCTTCCACCGGTACTTCCGGGAAGATCTGGCGCGGCGTGGGCGGCATGGGGTTGTAAGCCCAATCCAACTGGACGACGCCGCACTTTATGCCGGCGACGCGCCTGGCGCCCTGGTAGACGCCGCGCACCAACACATCCTCCATCGTTAGCGCCATGCCGAAGACTGCCACCGGGGTGAAGGCCGGGATGCTCGCCAGTTCATCGCCAAACGCGCCGAAGGAAAAGATGAGGTGTTCGCGGTCGAGCGCCTGCGCCTGGATGAGCGGGATGATGACCGGGTATCCCTCGGCGTTGACGTAGCCCAGGAACTTGAGGTTGTCGATCTTGTTGAAAAAAGCCTGCGTCCACGGATTTAGGATGGGAGTTTTCTCCGGTTTCCGGCTCAGGGTTTTGGCGATTATTGTCATCACCGCGGCCGGGATGATGCGGTTCATCGGCAGAGGATGCTTGCCGGTGTGGGCGAGGAGATTCATGTAGTGCACGCGGTGGACGCCAAAATAGGCGTTGTAGCGGAAGAGCGGGGTGTTGTTGTAAAACTCGTAGTCCTTCCCCTGGTTGTCCGCGTGGGTGTAATCCGCGAAACCGCGCCACAGGTTCCTGTCCAGGCTCATCACCATGAAGCCGGTTTTTGGGTTTGCGAGAACATGTTTCTTGCTGGTGCCCTCCATGAACTGCCCCCACACGATTGTATCCGGCGTACTGGACATCAGGGTGGTGATGAGGGTGAGGTGCGGCAACCCCTGTGGGTTGACGGTGCCCAGGATGCCGACCTTCATCGCGGCAGACAGGTCATTGATGTCCTGTTCGGAAAAACTGGTGTGAGGGTATAGGTTATCATTCATGTTCTTCACTCTCCGTTCGCGTAATTATTTCTAGAAAAAATCATTCAACCCTGGCAGCGCCAGTGACGAAGGTTCTTTGCGGGTCAAAACCGCTGGCTCGGGCCCACTCACCGAAGGTATCGAGTTCCGCCTGGCTGAACAGCGGAACGCCGGTAAATTTCCAATCCATCCCCAGGCGTTCGTACTTGTCGCGGCACAGGTTGTTGAAGGCGCACAGCTCCCAACGCTCGGCAGTGCCGTCGAGCGACGCGGCAAGGTGGGCGCTGATGGCGGCCAGGTTTTCCCGGGTAGCGGTGGCGCCTGGGATCAGCGGGGTGCGGATCCACAGGCGTTTACTACCATCGGATGACGCCGCGCTCTCGCGCGCCAGTTGCAGGTTGGCGAGTATGCGGGCATTATCCGCGCCGGTCCAGTGTTTGTGGTCATTTGAATTTATGAGCTTGATATCAAAAAGAACCAGGTCGGCTTTTTTCACCAGGGGTCTGAAGACCGGCGGCGCGCACAAACCGCAGGTATCCAGCGCCACATGCACCCCTTGAGCGCGCAGTGCGTCCATCAGCGCGCCGCAGAATTCCGGCTGCAGGGTGGGTTCGCCGCCGGACAGGGTGACGCCGCCGCCGGATTTCTCGAAGTAGGCGCGGTCCTTGAGCAGCTCTGTGGTCAGCTCATCGACGGTCACTTCTTTGCCCAGCAGCTCCATCGCGCCCGCCGGGCAGGCGTCCACGCAGCGGCCGCAGACGATGCACAGCGCGCGGTCGCGCAGAATACCCCCCGCGGTGCGGGTCAGGCCATGTTCTTCACACACCTCGATGCAGCTCTCGCAGCCGATGCAGCGATTGCCGATCCACTGCACCTGTGGGTTGAGCGACAGGCTTTCGGGGTTGTGGCACCAGGCGCAGTGCAGCGGGCAGCCCTTGAAGAACACCGTTGTGCGGATGCCCGGCCCGTCCTCGGTGGAGAGGCGCTGCAGGTGCAGGATGGTGC
>CAYYBP010000191.1:0-2957 GCA_964470275.1 uncultured Anaerolinea sp.
AAAGCCGAACCCCGTCCTTTGGGGATCGCGGTGGAGGAAGCCCACAAACTGCTCAATCGCGAGATGGCCTCGCAGACTTCCTTCAGCACCATTGCGCGTGAGATGCGCAAGTACTACGTCACCCTGCTGATCATCGACCAGCGCCCCTCGCAGATCTATGACGAGGTCATGTCGCAGCTCGGCACGCGCGTTTCCGGCTGGCTGGGGGACGAGAATGACGTCGCCGCCGTGCTCTCCGGCCTGGCAGGCAGGGACGCCCTGCGCGGGATGCTCGCCCGCCTGCAGCCCAAGGAAGAGGTGCTGCTGCTCGGCTGGGGAGTGCCCATGCCCATCCTCGTGCGCTCCCGCAGATACGACGAAACCTTCTGGAAAGACCTGCTTGGAACTGAAAAACCCCTCACCGGAAGCCAAAGCCTGAAAGATCTCGGTTTTTAAAGAGTAGATTGTTGTACGCAATCGCGGATTTCGTGTTTCCTGATGACCTATTTCGGCCAGATGAGCCATAAGATAAGTGTGGTCAGCAAACCAGTGATTACGCCTCCCACCACTTCCAATGGCGTGTGCCCGATCATTTCTTTCAACTTCTTCTGATCGATTAAGGGACCTTTGAGGTATTCGTCGATCAGGCGGTTGAGCATGACGGCGTGGTAGCCGGCCTCTCTTCGCACCCCCGCGGCGTCGTAAATGACGATCATTGAGATGGCCACCGCGATGGCAAACGCCGGGTGGTCAAACCCGCTGAACAACCCGATCGCCAGGGTGGTGGCGGTCATGGTGGCGGCGTGCGAGCTGGGCATGCCCCCGGTGCCAAACGCCTGCCTGAGGTTGATCCTGCGGTGCACAATGTAATAGGTGGGGATCTTCAACAGCGAAGCGGTCAGCCACCCCACGATGCAGGCGATCAGCTCAGGGTATTGGACGATGCCGGTCATTCCCCGCTTCCCGCTTCTGCATCACTGCCCGCCGGGTTTAATTGCCTTATGCGCAGATCAGCCTGCTCTAGCAGAGCGCCGCAATACTTGATCAGCAATTGCCCGCGTTCATACAGCCTCAGCGCTTCCTCGAGCGGTTTTTGCTCTTCTTCCAGCGTCTCCACGAGGGTTTCCAATTCGCTGAACGCCTGTTCATAGCTCATCTCTGATAAAGAAGTGTCGCTACCTGTCATCGGAAGTTCCTCCGTTTTCTGTATTGGTTGGGTCTGTGACCACCTTCGAAAGGATCAACCCGTCAGCCACGCGGATGTCGAGCAGGTCCTCGCGTTTCACCTGGCGCACGCTGCGCACCACCTCGCCATCCGTTGTCATCACGATGGCATACCCGCGCCGCAGGACCGCTTTGGGGTTCACGCTCTCCAGCCGTTTGGACAGGCTTCGCAACTCGGAGACCAAATCTCCCGCGCGGTTCAGGTGGGTTTTGCGCAGCCGCTCTTCCAGCTCGTCCAGCCTCTGACGGTCATTGCGCACCTGCCAGGATGGCGAGAGAAGGTCCATGCGCCTGGAAATCTCCTGCAGGCGGCGGTGCGCCTGCCCGGTGGTCTGCTGCAACGTAAACTCCATACGGGTGCATAAGCCAGCCAGCTGCTCGCGCAATTCGGAGGCGTCCGGCACCGCCAGTTCCGCCGCAGCGGTGGGGGTCGGCGCGCGCAGGTCCGCCGCGAAATCCGAGAGCGTGAAATCGATCTCGTGCCCGATTCCCGTGATCACCGGGATGGTGGAATCCGCGATCGCCCTGACAACTCCCTCGTCATTGAATGCCCACAGGTCTTCGGGCGATCCGCCGCCGCGCGCCACCAGGATCACGTCCACCAGCCCCTCCCTGTTCAAGGCTGCCAGCGACTGGATGATCTGAGGCGGCGCTTCCACCCCCTGCACGGCGCAAGGCGCCAGCAACACTTCCACCAGCGGGTAGCGCCGGCGCAGAGTGTTGAGGATATCCTGGAGCGCGGCGCCGCTAGATGAGGTGACGATACCAATGCGGGACGGCCTGGCCGGCACAGGGCGCTTGCGTTCAGGCGCAAACAATCCCTCCGCTTCCAGGCGCGCCTTCAGGCGCAAATACTCCTGGTAGAGGGCTCCTTCTCCGGTCAACCTCACCGCGTCCGCGTAGAGTTGATACTGCCCGTCGCGTTCATACACGCCCACCGCCCCGTGCGCCTCGATCGCCATTCCGTTTTCGAGCGTCAGAGGCAGCCGCCAGGCGGTCTGCTTCCAGATAACACACTTGATGGCAGAGGTCGCATCCTTGAGCGAAAAGTAGATATGCCCGGACGCCGGGCGCGCCAGGTTGGTGACCTCGCCCTGCACCCACACATCCTGCAGGATCTCATCGCTTTCAAACAGCTCGCGCAGGTAGCGGGTGATCTCGCTGACGGTCAGGGAGGGGGTGGGGAAAAGCGACTGTTGAAGCATAGAGATAGCATACATTGACCTTGCGAGCCTGTCAACATTGCGGGCTGCGATTCCGCGCATCGCGTGTAAAATAAAGAAAAAAGGCGGCGGAATGGAAAATCTCTGGTCCCCATGGCGCATGAAGTATGTCACAGACACTGAAAACTCCGGCGCGTGCGTGTTTTGCACCGCGCCCCGGCAGGAGGATGGACCGCTCAACCTGATCGTGCACCGCGGCAAAAACGTGTATGCCATTTTGAACCGCTACCCCTACACCAGCGGTCACCTGATGGTGCTGCCTTACGCGCACGTTTCGAGCATCGAGCTGCTCACCCCCGAGGTGCGCGCCGAGTTGTTTGAGATGGTCAATACGGCGGTCGTTGTGCTCCGCAAGGTCTACCAGCCGGATGGCTTCAATGTTGGCATCAACATGGGCAGCGCCGCCGGCGCGGGCATCGCCGAGCACGCCCATATCCACATTGTGCCGCGCTGGAACGGTGACACCAACTTCATGTCCACCACCGGCGAGACCCGGGTCATCCCCGAGGACCTGGCGGTGACGTTCAAGCG
>CAYYBP010000192.1:0-2955 GCA_964470275.1 uncultured Anaerolinea sp.
GCAAGCTGCTCACCTTCGTCGGACACGCCGATGAGATGAAGGCGGCTTATGTTGAGCTGTACGGAGAAGAACCAGTTTTAGAGGAAGACACACCTGATGCCGGTTGGCTGTGGTTGAAGAAATTCGCGCAGAACGGTCCTATCCCGCAACCGGGCGGTGACGAGGTTGATGAGGCCTTCGCGACCCCCGGTATGACCGAAAGTTACATGGCGTTAACCTCTTACTCCAACTATCCTGACGTGCTCGATGGCAACCTGGCGTTTGAACCCTGCTGGGGAATCGTCCCGGTGCTGGGTATTCAGAGCCAGAGCTACCTGGGCATCATCAACCAGGCGCCGCATCCCAACGCGGCAAAACTTTGGATCGCCTGGCAGGTGAGCGAAGAGGGTCGTGACCCATGGGCGAAATTCGGAACCTACTTCACAGATTCCACGTACGAAGTTCCCGAAGGACAGAAGACCCTGGCTGAAATGATGTCGATGACCTGGTTCATTGACGAGCAGTTCGCGTACGATCACATGATCGAAGCCCGCGACTTCTATCTGATCAATCTCGCTCAATAAGTTAATTTACCCCCTTGTTTCATGGCACGGACCTAAAAAGGTCCGTGCCTGGAACAGGAGGAGCAGGATAATGAGTAGATGTAAATACGAATAGTTCTTCCTTGCGGATCAGGGAAGGGCGGAAAGAAACCCGGGAGATCGTTATGGTGCTTCGAACCATGTTCTTCGATGTAGGCGGCACCCTCGAAACCTACACATGCACGCGAGAATACCGCATTCAGAATACAGGCGTCCTCAGGGACCTGTTAACTGAGGCCGGCATTGTTCTCCCGTTAGACGACGAACAATTGTACGAAGTGATTACCAGCGGTATCCGCGATTACAGGCGCTGGAGCATTGATTCGATGATCGAATTGAGCACCAGCGAGATCTGGTCGCGCTATGTATTCAAGGATCTGGTCGCGGATAAAGAAGGGCTGTATAAGATCTCTGAGAAATTATCCTGTCTTTATGAATTGTTTTATTATGTGCGTGAAATGCGCCCTGAAGTGCCTTTCGTGCTGGCGGAGATCAAGAAGATGGGTCTGCGCATTGGTTGCATCAGCAACACCCAGAGTGTGACGCAGGTACCCACAAGTTTAAAAAAATACGGCATCGCGGGGTATTTTGACCCGGTGGTGCTTTCATCAGTTTATGGCAGAAGAAAGCCAGATCCGTCCATCTTCTATTACGCGGCCAGGCTTGCCAATTCTCCCACCGGTGCCTGTGCTTATGTGGGCGATAAGATCAACCGTGATGTGTTGGGAGCAAAAAAGGCCGGTTTTACGCTGGCGGTCCAGGTGAAACATGATTTTGATGACGGCGAAAAGGATGGCGGCGCGGTTCCAGATGCCGTGATCGACGACCTGTCCGGTCTGCTGCCGCTGCTGGAAGATGCGCTTCGCCAGGGGAAGAATGGAACACCTGATAAAGCATCTGAATCAGTGAAAGCGATCTTCTTTGACGCGGGAGATATCCTGTACTACCGGCCCGAACGCGACCGGTACCTGAACGAATTCCTGGCGAAGCATCCGCATGAACACGCGGCCAACTTTGAGACGGAGAGAAAGCGGATCAAAGACCTGGCGTTCTCCGGGCAGATCAAACGCCACGATTATTACCGCGAGTTGATCCACCTGTACGGCATCGACGATGCGCAGCTCGTGGAGGAAGGCATGCAGGCGCTGAGCCGGGACGATGACACCGTGGCGATCTTTGAAGGAGTGCCGGAAACGATCAATCACCTCAAGGAGATGGGGTACATTCTGGGGATCATCACCGACACCGCCATGCCGTTCACGCGAAAATTGAATTGGTTCGATGAACACGGTTTTGGGCGGGTGTGGGACGTGGTCATCAGCTCAAAGGAAGTGGGGGTGCGCAAGCCCGCGCCAATGATGTACCAGGAGGCGCTCAACCAGACCGGTATCAAACCGGATGAAGCCCTGTTCGTCGGGCACAAAACCCATGAGCTCGACGGCGCGCGCGCGGTCGGATTACGCACGGTGGCTTTCAATTATGACAGGGATGCTAAAGCCGACATTTACATTGAAAATTTCAACGATCTTTTAACGATACCTTTATTGGTTCAGTAGAAACAATTTTAAGAAAGAGTTAAACGCATGAACAATCACATCACAGCCATCTTTTTTGATATTGGCGGCACTTTGCGTATCAGCGAAGGCATCATCGGTAGAGATCCCTCAAAGATCGAGGAGATCATCTCCTTGATCGGTGAGGATATTTCAACCGATGACTTTATTGCCCGCATTCACCACGGCGAAAAAGCCTACCGCCGGACGGTCAAACCGAATTACATTGAGTTTTCAGAAGCTGAATTATGGACGCGTTTTCTTCTGCCGGAATACCCGGAAGAATTCGTTCGCGCGAACGCGGTCAAGTTCAACCAGCTTTGGCGCGACTCAAACCCCAAGCGAGTTCTCCCAGACGCGGTCGACACATTGCGGACTTTGCACAAGCGCGGCTATCGCCTGGGTTTGATCAGCAATACCACGTCATCAATTGAAGGGCATCAACTGCTGGAAGAAAATGGTCTGACCGACCTGTTTTCAACTGTGCTCCTCTCGGCGGCTTTTGGGCGAAGGAAACCCCATCCCTCCATCTTCATCCAGGCGGCCAGGGAGACGGGCGTACATCCTTCACAGTGCGCTTACGTGGGAGACCGCCCATCCAGGGACCTCATCGGCGCATTGCAGGCGGGTTATGGCGAAACCATCATCATTAATGTGGCGGGGTATGCCATCGATGAATTTGACCCGGACGATTACGATCCGGCAAGCGATGACGAACTCGTGATGAAGCCGGATCATTACATTGGCCAGCTCTCCGAGCTGCTTTCCTTTTACCCGGATATTCACAATGTGAGAAACGGATCTTCCCCACAGAAGGCGTA
>CAYYBP010000193.1:0-2932 GCA_964470275.1 uncultured Anaerolinea sp.
GCCCGTTGAACCCGCCCAAGGGCTGCCGGTTCCATCCGCGCTGCCCGATCGCCGAGGCGCACTGCGCGGAGGAGGAACCGCAGATGATCGAGAAGACCCCCGGCCACAGCGTTGCCTGCTGGCTGGCGTGAAAATTATGGTCGAAACTTATTTTGAAAGGACAAAGGAGGTGGTCATATCAAACAGGATCAGATGCACAGTGGAAAGGGTCGGGTAATTTATGACCCGCAATCGATCAACCATTATTCAAGGAGAATAGAAATGAAACGTCGCAATATCTTTCTAATTTTAAGCGCCCTGCTGATCGTGACCCTGGTGCTAACCGCCTGCCAGAAGGCGCCGGAGATCACGCTCTCGTTCCGTGTTGTCGACCGCGCTTACCTGCCGTCACCCGATAAAGTTGCCCAGGAGATCCAGGCGCAGCTAAAAGAGGTCGGCATCAATGTGACCCTGAAGGAAATGGAATCCGCCGCATTTATCGACGCGACCTCCGCCGGACAGGAAGGCTTTTACCTGTTGGGTTGGAACGCCGACTACCCGGATGCCACCAACTTCTACGATTACCACTTCGCCACGGCTGAGAACAAACAGTTTGGCACCCTATACGACGACATGGTCGCCGAGATCCGGGCTGCCGGCAAGATCTCAGATCCTGAAGAGCGCCAGGCGCACTACGACACCATCAACCAGATGCTCAAAGACACCGTGATGATGATCCCGGTTGCCAACGGCGGTTCCTCAACTGTGTTTGCCGCCAATGTTGAAGGCGCGCATTCCAGCCCGCTGGGCAACGAGGTCTTCAGCGTGATGAGCAACGGTACCGACCAGCTGGTCTGGATGCAGAACGGCGAACCCGCCGCCCTGTGGTGCTCGGATGAGACCGACGGCGAGACCCTGCGCGCCTGCGAGCAGGTCTACGAAGCCCTGCTGGCCTTCAAGGTTGGCGGCACGGATGTCGTTCCGGCGCTGGCCGAGAGCTACGCTCCCAACGAGACCCTGGATGAGTACACCTTCAAGATTCGCGAAGGCGTCACCTTCCACAACGGCGCCACCCTGGATGCCAATGATGTTGTGGCGACCTACGCCTCCTACTGGGACGCGGCCAGCCCCAATCACGTCGGCCGCACCGGCAGCTTTGAATACTTCGGCGCCTTCTTCGGCGGACCGATCAACGCTGAGACCGTGGATTCCGAACTGGTCGAGACCGATGGATTGCTCTCGATCAAGGCCCCCAACTGCGATTACGGCGGTGAGTTCGCCGGCATCGAAGCCGTGGACGCCATGACGGTCAAGTTCAGCCTGTGCTACCCCGATCCCGCCTTCCCCTCGAAGGTCGCCTTCTCGGTATTCAGCATCCTGGACAGGGAGCATCTTGACCTGACCAAGGGTGATTCGGTCGCCATCAGCGATAACCCCAACGGCACCGGACCCTACATGGTCAAGCAATGGAACCGCGGCGACAGCGTGATCTACGAAGCCAACCCCAACTACTGGGGCGAGAAAGCCAAGACCGCGACCCTGATCTTCCGCTGGTCAGAACAGTCCGCCCAGCGCCTGCTCGAGCTGCAATCCGGCAATGTGCAGGGCATCGACAATCCGGGTCCGGATGACATCGCCACCGTAGAAGCAGATACCAACCTCAAGCTCTATCCCCGCAACGGGTTCAACATCTTCTACATCGGCTTCAACAACACCATCCCGCCGTTCGACAAGCTTGAGTTCCGCCAGGCGATCGCCTACGCGATCGACCGCCAGCGCATCGTCGACCAGTACTACCCGGTGGGCTCCAGCGTTTCCGACAGCTTTGTGCCGGCATTTGTTCACCCTGGCGCCAGCCCCAACATCCCCTGGCTGCCTTTCGATCCTGAAAAAGCCAAGGAATTGCTGAAAAACATCGACTGGTAAGAGTTGGATTGAAATCCCGGATGGGGTCGGGTGACCGGCCCCATCCACACCACACCATCAATAGAGAGTTGGATCATGCTTCAGTTCATCACCCGTAGAATATTGTTGCTAGTGCCAGTGATGCTGGGGGTCATACTGGTCACCTTCCTGATCGTGCGCCTGATACCGGGTGACCCGTGCGTAACCATGCTGGGAGAGCGCGCCACGCCTGCCAAGTGCGCGGTCTTTCTGGAACGCTACGGGCTGAACGACAATATTTTTGTCCAGTTTGTGCGTTATCTTGAAAACCTGTTCAAAGGTGACTTCGGCGATTCCATCCGCTTCACCCGCCCGGTCACCACGCTCATCGCCGAGCGCCTGCCGCTGACGATGGAATTGACCATGCTGGCGATGCTGTTTTCCACTGTGGTCGGGGTGCTGCTGGGAGTGATCTCAGCGTTGAAGCGGAACACCATTATTGACACCGTTACCATGATCATCGCCAACATCGGCGTGTCCATGCCAGTCTTCTGGCTGGGGCTGCTGCTGGCGTATTTATTCTCGCTGACCCTCAAAGATACGATCTTCGTGTTACCCCCTTCGGGGAGGTTTTCAGCCGGTTTATCGCCAGTTGACCTGGCGGAATTCTGGGGGCTGGAAAATCTCACCGGGGTAAAAGCATTTATTGTTGCTCTCATGTCAAATACCGTTCTCGTGAACGTTCTGTTTACCCACGACTGGAACCTGTTCTGGGACGCGCTACGGCACTTGATCCTGCCGGCAGTGGCGGTGGGCACCATCCCCATGTCGATCATCGCGCGCATGACGCGCTCCAGCCTGCTGGAAGTGGTGGGGCTGGATTACATCCGCGCCGCGCGCGCCAAGGGTATGGTTGAACGGCGGGTGATCAGCAAGCACGCCATGCGCAACGCGCTCATCCCGATCGTGACAATCATCGGCATCGAAACCGGCGGGCTGCTCTCGGGGGCAGTGCTCACCGAGACCGTGTTCAATTTACCCGGCTTTGGCACCGGGCTGGTATCGGCCA
>CAYYBP010000194.1:0-2878 GCA_964470275.1 uncultured Anaerolinea sp.
GGGGAATGTTGTCCACAATGATCTGCCCGCTGTCGAACTCCTCCAGGCGGTTGATGCAGCGCAGCAGGGTGGATTTTCCGGACCCGGAAGGGCCGATGATGAGGATGACCTCACCCTTTTCCACGTCCAGGTTGACCCCCCGCAGGGCATGAACCGCGCCAAAACGCTTGTGTACGTTCTCGATTTTTATGATCGGGTCCATGCTCATTTCTCCATCTTGGATTTGCGTTCCAGCCAGGTGACCAGCCGCGCCGCCAGCAGGGTCATCACCAGGTAAAGCAGGGCGATCATCACCCAGGTCTGGATGGGGATGAAATTGGCGGCCATGAACTCCCGGCCGCGGCGGGTCATATCCGCTACAGCGACCACCGAAACGAGCGACGAGTCTTTGAGCAGGGTGATGAACTCGTTGCCGACCGGCGGGAGGATGACGCGCACCGCCTGCGGCAGGATCACGTGGCGCATCGCCTGTATGTAGGTCATTCCCAGGCTGCGCGCCGCTTCCATCTGCCCCTTCGAAATGCTCTGTATGCCCGCGCGGTAGACTTCGCTCATGTACGCCGAGTAGCCGATGGTGAGCCCCAGGATCGCCATGGCAACAGCGTTGGCTTTGTAATTGATGAAGGCGTCGATGTTCAACCCTTCCCCGATACCCTGGATCATTGACGGGAAGGCGAAGTACCAGAAGATCAGCTGAACGAGCATGGGGATGCCGCGGATGATCTCGACATACACGGTGGAGATGCCGCGGATCAGCCCGATCTTGGAGAGCCTGCACAGGGCAACCAGCAGGCCGAAGACCATCACCAGCAGGAATGAGACAATTGTCAGCAGGATGGTCGTCCAGATGCCGTTACGGACGAAGACGACGATGCGCTGGTATGGATCAGGTTTGAGGAAGACCAGCAGGAGGATCAGCGCCACCACCGCGGCGACCATGATCCACCAGCGGTCAAAATACTTCGGCACCCTGTGATTGGATCGTTCCAGTTTGACTGTTTCGCTCATAATGCCTACCCGTTTCCCAAGATATAAAAAGCCTGCGGGTCCTTCCTTCCCCCCGCAGGCTGAGAGCGTTCAAATTACTTGAGGTATTTTTCCGCCAGGCTGGCAACAAAACCAGAATCCTGAAGTTCTTTCAAGGCGGTGTTGATCTTCGCCTGCAGGTCCGCGTTCTTGTTGCACACGGCGATGCCGTACTGGTCGTTGTTGAAGACGTCGCCAACCAGCATGATCTTGTCGGGATTGGCGGCAACATAGCCCATGGCAACCGGGTTATCGGCGATGACCGCGTCAACACCCTTGTTGGCCAGCTCAAGGAAAGCCAGCTCATAGGAATCATAGGGCTTGTAATTGACGTTCTCGATCTCCTTGGCAGTGATCTCGCCGGTGGTGCCCAACTGTGCGGCAACGGTGAGACCCTTCAGATCCTCCAGGCCCTTGATGGTGGTGTTTTCCTTGTTAACCACCACGATCAAACCGGCGTCCAGGTAGGGCTCAGAGAAGAGCATGGAGGCCTTGCGCTCATCGGTGATGCTGATGGCGGCGATGCCGATGTCGTACTGGCATTCAGAGAGACCGGCAAGAACCGAATCAAACGGGACGTTGACCCATTCGATCTCAATGCCGGCTTTCTTGGCGATCTCGTTCATCAGATCGATATCAAAGCCCACCAGGTTGTTGTTTTCATCTGTGTATTCAAAGGGGTTGAAGGTGGCGTCAGTGGCTACTTTGACAGCCCCGGTTTGTTTGGCGCAGGCAGACAGCGCCACAGCCAGCACAAGCAGAACGGTGACAAAAATCAAGGCTTTTCTTTTCACTTTTCTTCTCCATGTGATGAATAGGGTTTGTAACCGCCCTCGAGGGGAGGTTCAAGTATCATTATGGAATGGTTTTAGGAAAAAGTCAACTATTCGCGGTAATTTTGGTTCAAGATGCCCGCGAATCATTACGGAATATCGATACGCGCTTTGGTATACTTCATGGGCTGACCCCGTTCAGACGATCCCTCAACCGGAGTTACCACTTTGCTAAAAGTTGATTTTCACACGCACACCCGCTACTCACACGACAGCCTCACCAGCATCGAAGCGTTTATCAACGCCGCCCGCCGCAGCGGGCTCGACCGCGTGGTGGTGACCGACCACAACAACATCCGCGGGGCGCTGCTGGCAGCCAAGGCCGCCCCGGAGCTGGTGATCGTCGGCGAAGAAGTGCAGACCAGCGAGGGCGAGTTCCTGGCGGCGTTCGTCACCGAGGAGCTGCCCAGGGGGTTGGAGCCGCTGGAAGCCTTGAAACGCCTGAAGGACCAGGGCGCATTTATCAGCATTTCGCACCCGTTCGACCCGCAGCGCTCCGGCTGGAGTCAGCGCACGCTGGACCTGGTCACGCCGCAGGTGGACGCGATCGAGGTGTTCAACGCGCGTGTGATCCGGCCGGTGTATAACCAGCACGCCCAGGAGTACGCCGCGGCGCTGGGGATGCCAGGCACGGCCGGCTCCGACGCGCATCATCACTCCGAAATCGGCTGCATTTACAGCGTGGTGCCGGATTTCACAGACGCGGCCGGGCTGCGGGCGGCGATCGGCGAGGCGCGGGTGCGCGGGCGCGTGTCTTCACCGCTGGTGCACGTGTACTCCACCGGGGTTAAGTTTGCAAGGCGCATCTGGAAGGATCTGTGAGCAAACGCTGTTCACGTTTGAGGTTAGTTGCAAAAAAATGTGCGTGCGGGGCGATGGCGGCGACCGAGGGGAGGGCAGACGCTATCCAATCCCCAACGCTGGATTCTCCATATTCGTGGAATTAAGATAAAATAAGTGCGCGCGGGGCGATGGCGGAATCGGCAGACGCAACGGACTTAAAATCCGTCGATGGTGAC
>CAYYBP010000195.1:0-2876 GCA_964470275.1 uncultured Anaerolinea sp.
CCGCTGAGAAACAGCCCGGCGTCCATCAGCCAGTTATTGCGTGTTTGGGTTGAAACGTTGCGTTTGTTTTCCAATTTATACCTCTAAAGTTCTTTTTCTTGCCCCAAGGATAAGATACACATGTGAAGAAGTTGTGAATTTCTTCTGAAGATTTGGTGAATTTAACCGGTTTTCCGAGCGGTTTCGAACACGGGATTAACAAAACGAATAAGGACTATTGGTTTTATCCTACCGGTGTTTCCTTCTCTACTACCCTGATTTGCGATTTCATTCATAATATATGCATACAATATGAATTTCGCTGCCGTCACGCCCCATCATTGTCGCTCCATACGCTTCAAGGGATATGACTATACCGCCGAGGGGGGCTACTTCATTACTATTGTTACCAGTGAACGTAAAAACCTCTTCGGTGAGATTATCAACGGTGAGATGCAGCCCAATCCCCTGGGAGAGATCGCCCGCGAAGAATGGTTCCGATCCGCCGTGATTCGGCCATACATTGAATTATTCGCAGATGAATTTGTCGTCATGCCAAATCACATCCATGGAATTATTTGGTTGGTGGGTAGGGGCACGGCGCGCCGTGCCCCTACAGATGGAATACCGATGGTCGAACAATTCGGGAAACCCGTAACGGCATCGATCCCCACAATTGTCCGGGCATACAAATCCGCGGTCACGAAACGGATAAATGTTCTGCGCAACACCCCCTCCAGCCTCGTCTGGCAGCGAAATTACTTTGAGCAAATTATCACCACTGACCGCGAATACGATTCCATTGCTGAATACATCTTCGCCAATCCCCAAAATTGGGGGGTCGACCGGGAGAAATCAACAGGTCAGACGTTTAATCCGTGATGCAGAACGCTGCGCTGCGAGACAGTATGGTCACGGCGCCCCGCGCCCCCGATATCGTCCTGCGAATTACCAGGGCGACGTTCCCGGTCGTTCCACCGGCGAGAATCTTGAGGAGGCAACGCCAATCCGCCGTACTTCGCGCTGACCGGCGGCGGGTGTAAAATGAGAGCGTTCTAACACCTCACGCTCAGGAACACGCCCATGACCCTCCCAACACACGCCCCCCTGGTTACCACCACGCGCGGAGGCATTATTGAATCCATCCATTACGGCTCGATTGCGGTCTGCGACAACGCTGGAAGGCTGCTGGCAGCAGCGGGCGACCCCAACGCGTTGGTCTTCCTGCGGTCCTCCTCCAAACCCTTCCAGATCCTGCCCCTGGTCGAGGGCGGCGGGATGGAGCGCTTTGGACTGACCGAGCGCGAACTGGCGGTGATGTGCGCCTCGCACAGCGGCACCGACGAGCACGTGCGCGTCATCACGGGCATCCAGCGCAGGCTTGGGGTCACAGCGGATGACCTGCTGTGCGGCACCCACACCCCGGGCGACCCCGCCACCGCTGAGCGCATGTTCCGCGACGGGGAAGCCAACACGCCTCTGCGCCACAACTGCTCGGGTAAGCACACCGGCATGCTGGCGCAGGCGCTGCTGTACGGGGATCCGACCGCGGCGTATATCGACCCGGTGCACCCGGTGCAGCAACGTATTCTGCGCGCCTTCAGCGACCTGACCGGCGTGCCGCTGCCGGAGATCACACTTGGGATTGACGGCTGTTCAGCGCCGGTCTTTGCCGTGCCCATGCGCGCTGCCGCGCGCGCCTTCGCCCTGCTGGCCGACCCCTCCCCCCTGCCGGAGCCGCGCCGCTCGGCGCTGCGATTGGTCTTCAAGGCGATGACGACCCACCCCGACATGGTCTCCGGGCCGGATACCTTCGATACCGACCTGATGAGCGCCTGCCACGGACGGGTGCTCACCAAAGGCGGCGCCGAGGGCTACCAGGCGCTGGCGGTACTGGCCGGCGCGAGAGGAGAAGGCAGCCCGGCCATCGGCATCACCATCAAGGTCAGCGACGGCGACCTGGCGCAGCGCGACCGGTTGGCGCCGGTTGCGCACATTGCCCACGACGGCGGCGGACGGGCGCGCTCGACCGCGGCGGTGGAAGCGCTGCGACAGCTGGGCGCGTTGGACGAAGCGCAGCTTGAAGCGCTGCGCGCCTACCTGCCGCGCCCGCAATACAACTGGCGCCATTTCGAGGTGGGCGGCATCCAGCCAGTTTTTGATCTGCAGGTCAAGTGAGCAAAGCGCCGGCGTTCGTCGCGCCCAGTCCCGAGCCAGGCGTATAATACCTGCATGCCCGAGCCCTTCTGGAAGACCAAAGCGCTGAAAGACATGACACCCGAGGAATGGGAGTCGTTGTGCGACGGGTGCGCCCGCTGCTGCCTGATCAAGTTCCAGGACGAGGACAGCGGGCACGTGTATCACACCAACGTGGTGTGCGAATACCTTGAGATCTTCCATTGCCGCTGCACGCGCTACGACGAGCGCTCGGTGCTGGTGCCCACCTGCCTGACCCTCATCCCCGAAATGATTGGCTTGCTCTCGTGGATGCCTGAGACCTGCGCCTACCGCCTGCTGGCGGAGGGCAAAGAACTGCCCGGCTGGCATTATCTATTGTGCGGCGACCGGTCAGCGGTGCACAAGGCGGGCATCTCGGTGCGCGGCAAGGTGGTATCCGGCAAAGACGTGAACGAGGAAGACCTGCCTGACTACCTGGTTGACGAGGATTGAGCGCGCGCGGAAAGAAAAACCGCGCCGCGGTGCTATAATAACCTCAGCATATCCCTCCCCGCGCGGGAGATAACAAGGAGAATGAGATGATCGTAACCACGAAGGAATTGTTCAAAGCCGCCTACGGAAAATACGCCATCGGCGCATACAACATCAACAACCTCGAACAGACCATGGGTCTCTTCCAGGGCAACATCGACAGCGCCGCCCCCTTTATCATCCAGATC
>CAYYBP010000196.1:0-2678 GCA_964470275.1 uncultured Anaerolinea sp.
ACCTTGCGTTTCTAGTCACGGTGGTCCTGGCCATCCTGGTTGCCATTTTCGCCGTCCCGATGGTGAAAGCCGAGATCGGCATTGCCCCCGGTTTCAGCCTTGATCAGCAAAACCTGGTGATCCGCCTGATGCGCCTCAACCTGATCGCCACCATCATCTTCTCCATCAGCGGGCTGGTGATGGCAGGGCTGCAGGCCAACCAGCATTTCCTCCTGCCCGCCATGGCGCCCATGTTCTACAACATCGGGCAGATCATCGGAGTCACCATCCTCTCCCCCAGCCAGGGGTACACCCTCGGTCCGGTCACCCTGCCGGCGTTAGGGCTGGGCGTCCCGGGCCTGGTGTATGGCGTGATTATCGGCGCCGTGCTCCATCTTGCCATCCAGGTGCCCGGATTGCTCAAGTACCATTTCAAGTGGAGCCCAAGCCTCAACCTGCTGGATCCTGAAGTAAAAAAGGTGCTGCGTCTGATGGGCCCCCGCCTGTTGACCATGCTTTTCATCCAGGCGATCTTCCTGATCCGGGACAATCTGGCTTCACGCCTGGCAGCCGGAGCGGTCACCTCGCTCACCTACGGCTGGATGATCCAGCAGGTGCCAGAAACGCTCATTGGCACCGCCATCGGCACCGCCCTGCTGCCCACCCTCTCCGAGCACTTCACCCGCGACGAAAAACAGGCATTTTCCGAGACCATTGAGAAGGCGCTTAAAGTGCTGCTGGCATTGACCCTGCCGATCGCCGCGGTGCTTGGCCTTGGGTTAAAGCCGCTGCTCGGTCTGGCTTTCGATTTCGGATCCGAGGGCACTGACCTGCTTTCCTGGGTCGTGGCCGCGTTCATGCTGGGCTTGTTTGGTCACTCGCTCAAAGAAGTGAGCGCGCGTGCTTTTTACGCCCGACAAAACGCGTGGATTCCGCTTATCACCGCCGGCGGCAACGCGCTTTTGTATGCAGTATTGGGCGCGCTGCTATACAAACCCCTTGGCGCGCCAGGGATCGCGTTGACGGATTCCATCGTCTTTTCATTGGAAGCGGTGGTATTGCTGATTCTGCTCGTGCGCGTCGCCGGGTTGAACATCCGCGGCGGCAGCAGTATGCTGCGGGCATTTATGGCTTTTCTCACCGCTGGGCTCATCACGCTGCTCGGGCTGCGCCTGCTCGAACCCCGCGTCCATCCCCTGCTTTCGGGCACCATCCCGATGCTTTTGGGTTTCATCGCCAGCCTGCCCTGGATATGGCGTGAGATCAAGCTCCTTGCCAGGCTGTAAAACCTCCTCCAATAATCCCCCTTTTCTTTACGGTATAATTGACGCCATGACAAACGGAAATATGAACGACGAAACCAATCAAAAAACCGCCTCTCCGGAGGATACCCTGCCCATCCCTGTGAAGGATGAATCTGCGAGTGTTCCAGATATCCCCGAAACTCCGGCCAGGAATGCAAGCGCTGATCTTGGAGCCACCCGCGCCGTATCTCCCAAACGGGCTATGAAAAAGCCCACGCAAGAACTTCCTCCCCTGCCGCGATTCGCCGCAGCTGCAAAAACCAGCGAACCGGAACCCCTGCCTGAAGAGATGACCCCTCTACCAGAACCCGGCGAGGAACCCCCGCAATACGATGAGCAGCCGCCGGTGATGGTGGAACCCCCTAAGAAACCCAAACGCTTCAAATGGGTCCTGTTGGGAATCCTGGTCATGCTCATCTTCGCCGCCATTGGCTCGGCGATCGGGTATGCCTTTGCCATCCGCGCGCGGCAGGCAGCCGAGTTGAATCAGACGCTGGTCGCGGTTACCACCCAGTTTGAACTCGGCCTGGTGGACCAGCAGCAGGGCAGGCTCGAGACGGCCAGGCAGCGGTTTGAATATGTGCTCAAGTACTATCCATCATTCCCGGGCATCTCTGACAAATTGGTTGAGATCGGATTGGAAATCGCTCAGAACCAGCCGGCGGTTACCACTCCCATGCCTGAAGGCACCCAACCGCCAGAGGTCACTCCTGTCGCCACGAAAGACACCCGCTCCTTGAGCGTTTTACTGAACCAGGCGGAAGCCCAGCTCGAGGCGCAGGATTGGGAGGGCTTGTACAATACGGTTTTTCAATTACGCAACATCGATCCGGAATATGAACCGGTGAAGGTGGATGGAATGTTTTACATGGCGCTTCGCAACCATGGCATCGCGCAAATCCTCAAAGGCAACCTCGAACCCGGATTGTACGATTTTGCCCTCGCCAAGGAGATCGCACCCCTCGATAGGGACGCGGCCGGCTACCAGACCTGGGCGAGCATGTACCTGGAAGCTGGTTCGTACTGGGTGATCAACTGGTTCACCGCGGTCAACAAGTTCGCGGAGTTGCATCCGATGGTTCCTCAGCTTATTGACAGCTCAGGTCAGTCTGTGACCAAACGTTACGCATACGCGCTAGCGGGTTACGGCGAATCGCTGCAGCAGTTGTTCCAGTATTGTGACGCCGTTCCGTACTTCGAACAGGCGGTTGGGATTTACAACGATGAGGTTCTACCGCAGAGACTGGCCCAGGCACAGGAGTTCTGCGCTGAACCGCCGCCCACCCCCACGCCTACGGTTGATCCAAAGGCGCCGACTCCCACTGAGAACGGCGACAATTAATTCGATACTTAGGAAATTTTACTGAAAACCAGGCGCCCGATCAGGTCATGAAC
>CAYYBP010000197.1:0-2650 GCA_964470275.1 uncultured Anaerolinea sp.
CGGTCTGCGCTGTGCTGCTGTTCTTCAACACCTATGGCATCGTGTACACCGAGCTTCAAAAGGCCGACCTCTTCCGCGTTGAACATCTCACCCTGCTGCCGTTCTTCATATTCCTCGCGCTCTATTCCATCTGGTTCCTGCGCGGGGTCAAAAAGAAGACCGCCCGCTCCCTGTGGCGCGGGATCACCCTGGTCTTCCTGGCGCTCGCCATTCTGACCAGCATCAAGTTGATCCCCATGGAAGTGAAAAAAGCCCGCACCGCGCGCGCGAGCGCCCAGGCGGTCAACGTTGCTGTTTCTGCCTCAAATAAGGATTACCCGGATATTTATTACCTGATGTTCGATGAGTTCTCCGGTTTTGAGGCCATGCGCCAGTATTTTCACACCCCCGAAGTGGAGGATTTTGACGCCTTCCTGAAAGAATCCGGTTTTTGGGTGGCAGAAAATTCATTTGGCAGCTCGAACCACACCGTTCACCAGGTGGCGGTGCGTTTGAATTACACCGAATATCCCTACGTCCAGGGCAACCAGCCAATCTGGCATCAAGCCCTGGCCACCAACCAGGCCATCGCCCTGCTCGAATCAAAGGGGTACTCCACCATGGTCTTTGAAGAAATCTCGATGCTGCACCCCACCCTGCCGGATATCAAAGCGGATTACCTGTACCACTTCGGCTATTCGACCTCGGGAGATATGGGCATCCTGTTTGATGAATATGGGATGATGGTGGCAGATAGCACCATGCTGTACGCGTTCGACGATATGTACAGAGTTTCGAACCCGGCCGACAAGGCGCATTACAACTTCCTGATGAGCATGCAGGAGCGCCTGCCGAACCTGCAGGATGTCCCCCAGCCGAGATTTGTCTACGCGCATTTCATGCTGCCGCACCAACCCTTCATGTTCGATAAGAACGGCGGCCTGGTGGATTCCAGTTTTTACCGTAACTGGAATTACTACGAAGGCAATTACATTTACGCGATGAAGTACATCCGTAAACTGGTTACTTCCATATTAGCCAACGCTGACCCGCAGAATCCGCCCATCATCATTCTCCAGTCAGACCACGGCGCGCGCATCCGCGAGAACAACCTTGAGCTGAAGGGCTTCCCGCAGGACATGCTGCGCAACATCCTCTTTGCCATGTACCTGCCGGGGTATGACACCTCCGCGCTCACACAGGACGAAAACCCCATCAACACCCTGCCGCTGGTGTTCAACCACTACCTCGGCGAGAATCTCCCCCTGCTGCCCCCCAACCTGCACGGGGTGGAAGAGGGCGACTGACCTACCCCTGGTTTGCTTAGGGAAACGATACATGTTGGGGCGATTCATCCCACTCACCAAATACGTTCGGGGACGCAATAACCGCGTGAATCGCCCCTACCTAATTTTGGGTTTGCCTCACCTGCTCTTTCATCTCCCCGCGGGGTATGTTTCTCCGTTACAATAGGGCATTATGAAAACCGCCCGCCTCGTTCTCGCGCTCGCCGCCGCACTGGCGCTCCTCCTGCACCCCTCCCCCGCCGCGGCGCAGACCGACTACCCCTACTACGTCGTCCAGGAAGGCGACAGCCTCTACTGGGTGGCGGCGTACTTCCACACCTCGGTCAACAGCCTGATGGAACTCAACCCTCTGGCTGACCCCAACACCCTCAAGCCCGGAAACCTGCTCAAGGTCCCTGGTTTTGACGGCATCACCGGCCAGTTCACCCGCGCGCCGCTGCCGGCCGGCGAATCCGCCCGCACCCTCAGCCGCGCCACCGGCCAGGACTGGGACACCCTGGTGCGGCTCAACTTTCTCACCTCCCCCAACTCGCTGGTCAGCGGACAGGATTTCTTCCGCCTCAACACCCCCACTCCGCAGCTGGCGCGCCTGCAGCTGGTGGCCGGGCTGAACCCCATCGAGCTGGGCGTGTACACCAACACCAACCCCTGGACAGTCTCGCTCTTCAACGACCGCCCCTCGCCGCAATCGCTGCTGGTCAACGACATTCTCTTCCTGCCCGGCGACGCCGCGCCCACCCAGGCTTCCCTGCTCCCGCTCGTCACGGATATCACGCTCTCCCCGGCTGGTCTGCGCCAGGGCAAGACCCAGATCATCACCGCCCAGGCCGCCCCCGGCACCACGCTCTCCGGCAGCATGTTGAACCACACCCTGCACTTTTTCCCCAACAAGACCAGCGGATACACCGCCCTGCAGGGCATCCCGCGCATGGCAGCCCCCGGCCTGACCAGCTTCACCATCACCGCCGCCACCCCCGACGGGCGCGTTTTCACGCTTGAGTCTTACGGCCTGGTGGAGTCGGTGGATTACGGCTACGACCTGCCGCTTGAGGTTGACCCGGCTGAACTCGACCCGGCCATCACCGAGCCGGAGTACGCCCTGCTGATGGACATCGTTGACGAGGCTTCGCCCGACAAGCTGTGGGTGGTGAAATTCGCCTCTCCCAGCCCCACCCCGGACGAGATCACCTCCACCTACGGCCGCGTCCGCTCCTACAACGGCAGCGAGTATGTTTATTATCACAGCGGGCTTGATTACCGCGGCTTCAACGAGACCCCCGTTTTCGCCCCCGCCCCAGGCGTGGTGGTTTTCACCGGTGAGCTGGACGTGCGCGGCAACACCACCGTCATCTCGCACGGCTGGG
>CAYYBP010000198.1:0-2603 GCA_964470275.1 uncultured Anaerolinea sp.
GCGGTGGATACCGATGAAAGTGCCATCGCCAGGACTGCGATTACTGTGACTAATCTAAAAAACGTTTTTTTCATCTCTACTCCTTGATCGAATGATTTTTAGTTTGAAGAGCAGCTTGATGGTTAAGTATTGTTTAAGTTCACCTCCCTCATGAGAACCTGACGAGGAAAATCGATTTAATTCAATCAACCCATTCGTTCCTTTGCGGACACAACCGAACGTGTGTGGTCATAGAGAAATGCATATAGTTCTACAGAGCTAATACAAACCTGTGTAATTAATACTATATATCCTTTTCAAAAAAAAGCAACTTAAAAGATGGCACAATTTCCGGATGCGTTTGAATTCCGGAAAAATCCCACGAGGATACGATGCCATTTTCATGCCAGAACCCGTTTTGTAAGGATTTACCCCGGCAATGTTGTGAGTTATCATCTGGCATCAGGATTCGATTGAAACCAATAGCTGTTCTAGTTTTATTGGGATCCCAGGGAAAGATACTCGCGCCAACCACCGCACGCGGTGATCTCGGTTTGCCCTCTACATACCCACGCTTCACCCAGGATACCGAGCACAGTTGAGGCATCCTTCAGCTCAATCCTGCCCAGGCACAGCCCCGGGGGTTCATTCGCCAGGATCTCCAAAAGTCCGTCTGGAGAGATTTCCCACACTTCCACCGTAATCGCGGTGCCAAGCTGGTCATCGCGCTGCATGGCGGGATACGCATCTCCGATGGACCATAAGCGATAAGCCGACGCGGTGCAGGTTTGCTGGATAAACGAGGCGCCCGTTGCGATCAGGTTGGGATTCAATTCCAATCCGCGCATCAGGGTGCCATTGACCGCCAACAGAACTTTTTGGTCCATGGCTCAGATATCGCTCATGCGAGGGCGGTATTGCAGGGCTTCGGCCAGGTGGGTGGTGGAAATCTCCTCGCTGCCGGCCAGGTCGGCGATGGTGCGCGCCAGTTTGAGGATGCGGTGGTAGGCGCGTGCCGAGAGCTGGAGCTGGTTCATGGCGGTGCGCATCAGCACGCGGCAGGGGTCATTCAGGCTGCAAAACTGCCTGACCTGGGCCGGGTGCATGTCAGCGTTGGAGGTGAGCGAGGTGCCGGTGAAGCGCTCGCGCTGCACCTGGCGGGCCGCCTCCACGCGATCGCGGATCATTGCTGAGGATTCACCCAGGCGCGCGTCGCTCAATTTTTCGTAATCCACCCGCGGCACTTCGACATGAATATCAATACGGTCCATCAGCGGTCCGGAAATCCGGCGCTGGTACTTGGTGACGATACCCGGGGCGCAGGTGCAAGCGCGCGTGGGATCACCGTAATAACCGCACGGGCAGGGGTTCATGGCGGCGACCAGCTGGAAATTGGCGGGGAAGGTGAGCGTGCCCTGGGCGCGGCTGATGGTGATGACCTTGTCCTCGAGCGGCTGACGCAGCACTTCCAGCGTGCGGCTGCCGAACTCGGGGAATTCATCCAAGAAGAGCACTCCACGGTGTGCCAGCGAGATCTCGCCGGGGTGCGGCCAGTTGCCGCCTCCCACCAGGCCGGCGTGGCTGATGGTGTGGTGCGGCGAGCGGAAGGGGCGGCTCTTCGAGAGCGGGATGCCGGCGGGCAGGGCATCGGCGACGGAGTAGATGCGGGTAACATCCAGGGATTCTTCGAGAGTCATGGAAGGCAGGATGGAGGGCAGGGCGCGCGCCATCAGCGTCTTACCGGCGCCGGGCGGGCCGATCATGAGAAGGTTGTGGGCGCCGGCGGCCGCTACCTCGAGGGCGCGTTTGACGTGCTCCTGCCCCTTGATCTCGCGGAAGTCGGTCTGCACCAGGGCTTCCACCTGCTCAACCACCAGCGCCGGCTGCGGCGGGATGATCACCTGGCCGACCAGGTGCTGGTAGAGCTCGGCCAGCGAATGGACCGGGATGACCTCGAGGTCGGGGAAGATGGCGGCTTCGGGGGCATCCTCCGCGGGCACGAAGACGCGTTTGAAACCCTCGGCGCGGGCGACGGCCGCCATGGGCAGCACGCCGCGGATGTGGCGCACGCTGCCATCCAGCGAGAGCTCGCCCATTACCAGCCCTTCCTGCAGGCAATTGGGCGGCAGCTGGCGGTTGGCGATGAGGATGCCGAGAGCAATGGGCAGGTCGTAGGCTGAACCTTCCTTACGCACGGTGGCGGGCGCCAGGTTGACGCGCACTCGCTTGCGCGGGTACTCGAGACCGGTGTTGCGGATGGCGGATTGCACACGCTCGCGGCTCTCCTGCACTGAGACATCAGGAAGGCCGACGATGATGATGGGCGGCTTAATACCGGGGGTAAGGTCGACTTCAACATCGACGATGACCCCGTCCAGCCCAATGACAGCGCAGGCGTTTACCTTTGCGAGCATGGATTAAGTGTAGGAGGGGAAGGGAAAAAAGTCAATCAGTTTTTCCGGGCGAAGGTCAGGTGTAAAGAACCCGATCTCCGTTGATTGCCAGGATTTCTCCATAATAGATGGTGTGATAATCATGATTCGAGTAATGACCCTCAATCGACGGATCGATGAAGGCCTGCGCTCTAAAAACATCTGAATACATCTTGCGGCATTCGAAGATCA
>CAYYBP010000199.1:0-2565 GCA_964470275.1 uncultured Anaerolinea sp.
AGACGGTGGAAGGCACACCGGTGTTCGTGCACGCAGGTCCGTTTGCCAACATCGCGCACGGTAATTCCTCGATCCTGGCGGACAAGATCGCCCTCAAGCTGGCGGATTATGTGATCACCGAGAGCGGCTTCGGCGCAGATATGGGCATGGAAAAGTTCATGGACATCAAGTGCCGCTATTCCGGACTGGTGCCCTCCGTGGTGGTATTGGTGGCGACCGTCCGCGCGCTCAAGATGCACGGCGGCGGCCCCAAGGTGGTGGCGGGAAAGCCGCTTGACGCGGCGTACACATCTGAGAACCTGGAGCTGCTGGAAAAAGGGCTGCCGAACATGCTGCACCACATCAAAATCGCGCGCAAATTCGGCATTCCGGTGGTGGTGGCGGTCAACCGCTTCCTGAACGACACGCCCGCCGAACTGGAAATGGTACGCAAAGCCGCAGTGGAAATCGGCGGCGCGGAAGACGCGGTGATCTGCGAACATTGGGAGAAAGGCGGTGCTGGAGCAGTTGACCTGGCTCACGCGGTGATCAAGGCTGCTGAGAAACCATCTCATTTCAAGTTTCTCTACCCGCTCGAAATGTCGATCAAGGAGAAAATTGAGACCATCGCGCGCGAGATCTATGGCGCGGCCGGGGTGGACTACCTGCCAGAAGCCGAGGAGCGCATCGCGGATTACACGCGGCTCGGATTTGACAAGCTTCCGATCTGCATGGCCAAGACCCACCTGAGCCTGTCACATGATGCCACGCTGAAAGGTGTACCCGAAGGGGTACGCATTCCCATCCGGGATATCCGCGCGTCGGTAGGCGCCGGGTTCCTGTACCCGCTGCTGGGGACGATGTCCACCATGCCCGGGTTGCCCACGAGACCCATGTTCATGGAGATCGACATCGAGCCGGAAACAGGACGGATCATTGGTTTGAGTTGATCATCATTACAGAATCAAAATGTAAGCAGGAGGATCGACCAAATGCAATATTTCGCCATTGATGCCCTCAAGGGTTATGTGATCCGTTATCTTACCCGCTGGGAAGTCAGCCCGGAAGACGCGGCAATCGCAGCGGATGTGCTCGTCAGCGCGGACATGCGCGGGGTTGATTCTCACGGTGTGATCCGCCTGGGCAATTATTACGGCTCCCGGCTGGCGAAGGGTCAGATCGATCCGCGGGCGGAGATCAGCTTGGTGCATGAAACCGCCTCATCGCTCGTGGTTGATGCCAATAACGGCTTGGGCCACCCGGCCGGGGTGAAAACAATGCGCCTGTGCATCGAGAAAGCGCGCGCCAACGGGATCGCCTTTGCCACCACGCGCAACAGCAACCATTACGGCATCGCCGGGTATTACGCCATGATGGCGCTGCCTGAGGAAATGATCGGGATAAGTTTCACCAACTCCGGCCCGCTGGTGGCGCCCACGCACGGCAGCCGGGCGATGCTCGGCACCAACCCCATCGCGGTTGCGGTGCCCGCCGGGCACAACCGCCCGTATGTTCTGGACATGGCGACCAGCATCGTGCCGATCGGACGGGTGACGGTCTACGAAAAGAATGGCAAGCCGATCCCGCCGGGATGGGGAATAGACAGCGAGGGACAGGTCACCGAGGATCCGGCGCAGGTCATCCACGGCGGGGCGCTGATGCCATTGGGCGGACCGGAGCTGATGCGCGGGTATAAAGGCTATGGGTTGGCGCTGCTGGTGGATATCTTCTCCGGCGTGCTGGCAGGCTCCGGTTTTGGCGAGCAGGTTTACGGGGCAGAATCAGGCAACTCAGCCAGGGTTGGGCATTTTTTCGCGGCGGTGCGCATCGACGCGTTCCGCGAGCCGGCAGCCTTCAGGCAGGATATGGACCTGCTGATGGACTCGCTCAAAGATTCACCAAAAGCCGCGGGTGAAGAGCGAATCTTCATCCACGGTGAGAAAGAATTTGAGCGCGCCGACCGCGCCGAGATCGAAGGTGTGCCGTTATCGGATGTGACTGTGAATATCCTGGCTGAAACCGGTCAGAATGACGGCGTGCCATTTGACATCAAACCGCTCAAGAGGAATTAACCGGCAGACGGCGATTTTTGCGCCAGGATACAGACTTCATACCCTTCCAGTTTGAGCCAGCCCTTCTCGATCGAGGGCTGGTTCTTTTCCCGGTTGGATAACAGAACCTCCCAGTTTGCCCTAGTGATTTCGCCGCCCAGCGCAAGCTTAGAGGCGCGGCGCGCGAAATTCAACGCCACCAGCAGGATCTCGTTGTCATCCTGCCGCAGGTAAGCCAGCACACGCTGCGGATTGTGAATCAATGGAATGAACATGCCCTGCTGTATAGCGCGATGTTCCCTGCGAAGACGAAGCAGCTTGCGGTAGAAGTTCAAGAGCGATCGCGGGTTTGATAATTGTTGTTCCACGTTGCGGGACGGGTAGTTCGGGTGCACCTTCAACCACGGTTTGCCGGTGGTGAAACCTGCGCTACCTGAAGCATCCCATTGCATCGGAGAACGGCAGCCGTCACGCCCAACCGGCAGCGGCCAGTAATGCCTGCCGACAGGGTCCTGGATCTCGGAACGGCTGACAT
>CAYYBP010000200.1:0-2511 GCA_964470275.1 uncultured Anaerolinea sp.
CTGGGGCGGCAGTGGATCGGCATCGACATCACCCACCTGGCCATCGCCATGCACAAGGCGCGCCTTAAAGACCGCTTCGGTTTCGAGCCCGGCAGGGATTACGAGGTCAAGGGCGAACCGGAAGACCTTTCCGGCGCGCAGCAGCTGGCGCGCGAAGACCGCTACCAGTTCCAGTGGTGGGCGCTGTCGCTCATCGAAGCCCGTCCGCTGGGCGGCGACGGCGGCAGAACCGGTAAGAAGGGTTCCGACCGCGGCATCGCCGGCGCCATCAACTTCCTCGAGGAGGGCGGACAGGTCAAACGCGCCCTCGTGCAGGTGAAAAGCGGGCACGTCAACAGCGCCCACATCCGCGACCTCATCGGCACCCTCGACCAGGAAGGTGCGCAGATCGGGGTTTTTCTCACCCTCGAAGCTCCCAGCCGCGACATGCTCAGCGCAGCCGCCGGCGCAGGGTTTTACCACTCCGACCTGTGGCAGAAGGACTATCCGCGCGTGCAGATCCTCACTGTCGAGGAGCTGCTCAACGGGGCTGAGGCGAAGATCCCGCCCACACCCTCCGGCTACAGCGCTTTCAAGAAGGCGGAAAAAGACAGGAAAACTGGACCAAAGCAGGAAGAGCTGGGGTTATAGTATGACCCCGAAACTAAAACGCTTCTTAACCCCCATACTGCTCGGTTTGCTGTGCGTGCTGCCGTTCGTCATCATGGAGAGCGTCAATCCTGGCCACGCACCCGATCCGTTCCCGTATACCATTTTCCTCTACCTGTGGTTGATGTTCGCCCTTTTCCTGTTGTGCCTGTTTGCAATCCTGCGCCTGTCCAAAACCAAGGTCAGTAAAAAGGAACGCCTCCCGGCCTACCTGCTGAATGCGCTGGTGCTCATCTTCACCGGCATTTCCATTGCCGCTCTCATCGTGGACCAGATGCCCTGCTTCCTCGGCGTGCCCAACTGCGATTAAGGGAATGGCTCCCCCGCGGCGCAAGAACATCCGGCTGCCTGGATTCGATTACTTATGGAAACCCTTGCCTTTGTACTTCGTGCAAAGGCAGGGCGCAAAAACCGCGGGGGTTCATATTTCATAACCATCGTCACCAAAGATCGCCAGGCTTTGTTTGGCGAAGTGGTGAATGGCGAGATGATTCAGAATGAATTTGGTAAGGTAGTTGAAGAAGAATGGCACCATTCAGCCGCCATTCGCAAGGAAATCGAATTGGATGAATACGTGGTGATGCCGGACCATTTTCACGCCATCGTACACATCATCCCGATAATGGACAATTCGGGCGAATTAATTTCAAGTACGGGCGACCGGCAGATAATCAAAAGTACGGGCGACCGGCCGGTCGCCCCGACAGAACAGAAGATTAATCCGCAGATCGCCCCAAAGGACCCGAACCTCGCCCTAAATAAACCAAAAGGGCCGAAACCCAAATCCCTCGGCGCATTGATGGCCGGTTTCAAATCTTCCGTCACAACACGTATCAACCAGACGCGCGGCACGCCCGGCATGCCTGTCTGGCAGCGAAATTACTATGATCACATTATTTCCACCGACCGCGAATTCGGCCAGATCGCGGAATACATCTTCACCAACCCGCTCAACTGGCTCTCTGACCGCGAATATCCCCCTCCCGCCGGCTGATTCCGCCCGCGCGCAACCCTCCCTGATTTTCCTCCAAAAACTTGCCGGATTGGCAAGTTTTTGCCATTAAAACTTGCCCGTGGGGCAAGTTGACATTTCCTGCCCGCCATGAGATGATGTTCTTGAATACATAGAACAATTATTCTATCAAGGAGGAACATGCCCCGCAAGAAATCCGTCACTGCCGCTCCGCCGCCCAACACCGGCACTGCCCTCGGCACCGCCGAGGGGCTGGACCGCGAGATCGCCATCCTGCGCGACCTGATTCACAAGGCCGCCGCCAAGCAGAACGAAAAACTCGATCTCGAAGACCAGCTTGACCTGCTCGACACGGTCGGCAAGACCGCCCCCGCCCTCGCCCGCCTGCTCAAAGCGCGCCGCGACCTCGCCAACCAGGACCTCGATCCGGCCGCCCTGCTGCGCCAGGCGCTGCTGGAACTGGAGGAGGAATGGCCGGAGCTCAAGAAATTCGCCGAGCAATTCCGCAAATGAACACCTCCCAATTTTCACCCACGGACCTTCGCCAGTGAGCCAGTTCATCCCCCACTACAAGTGGCTGCTCAGCGACCCCGAACGTTTCGCTCAAATCGCCTCGGGCGTCAAGTTGCGCGCCTACCAGCGCGGCGTTCTGGCTGCCATCTTTGATTCGGTGCTCAATCAGCGCGGCATGAGCTTTGTGGTGATCTTCCCGCGCCAGAGCGGCAAAAACGAACTGCAGGCGCAGCTTGAAACCTACCTGCTGACGCTCTTCTCCAACTTTCCGGTGGAGATGATCAAGGTCTCGCCCACTCTCGAGCCCCAGGCGCGCAACGCCATGCGCCGCCTCGAACGCACGGTCAAACGGAACACGCTCACCCGGCGCATCTGGG
>CAYYBP010000201.1:0-923 GCA_964470275.1 uncultured Anaerolinea sp.
CCGCAGCCATCGGTCTGGAGCCAGGCGAAGAAGTCCAATGGGAACTGCTCGACCGCGCCGAACTGCACTTACTCCGCCCCAACGCTCCGCGTCCCTCTGACGACAATTAGAATTCACCACTGACGACAATTAAAAATCACTAGTGAGCCGGTAAGATCGAGCACCGGTTGGCGGGCGGACTGAGTGGTCCGCCCGGTTCCCACCGGGTGCGAGATGATCACAAACAGACAGTACCAACGGCTCATGAGTGAATACGAAAAAACAGGTAAGATCGTCGTCAGCGCGATGAAGGCAGATGTTCATCCCCAGACGGCAGGCAAATACATCGAGGCGGCCCAGCCGCCCGCCGAACTGCAAGCCAAGCACACGTGGCGCACGCGGGCCGACCCGGTGGCGGCGATTTGGCCGCGCGCCGAGCAGATGCTCGAAACCGCTCCGGAGTTGGAGGCCAAGGAACTCTTCGAGTACCTGTGTGGCATGTATGGCGAGAAAGCCGAAGTGGATCCTTCGGTGCTGCGAACCTTTCAACGGCGGGTACAGCATTGGCAGATGCAGCATGGTCAAGACAAGGAAGTCTTTTTCGAACAGGAGCATCTGCCCGGCCGCGTCATGCAGTTGGACTGGACCAATGCCAACGCGCTGGGAGTGAGCATTCAAAGCCGGCCCCTGGAGCATCTGCTGTGTCACGCGGTGCTGACGTATTCCAACTGGGAGTGGGCCACCCGCTGCCAATCGGAGTCGTTGCTGAGCCTGCGCCACGGGCTGCAGGAGAGCTTGCATCGCCTGGGGGCGGCCCCGGAGCGATTGCAAATCGACAACAGCAGCGCGGCCACCCACCGGGTGGGATCGGGCGGGCGGAAGTTCAACCCGGATTTTCTAAGCCTGGTGAAACATTACGGGATGAAGCCGCAAACCATCGGGAT
>CAYYBP010000201.1:949-2496 GCA_964470275.1 uncultured Anaerolinea sp.
CGCAGAACGGGCATTTGAAGCGACGGTTGGAGCAGCACTTGTTGTTGCGAGGCTACCGGGACTTCAACTCGGTGGCGGCGTATGATGCGTTTGTCGAGATCGTCTTGGCCAAGGCCAATCACCCACGACGAGCCCGTTTGACCGAGGAGTACAAAGTGATGCGACCGCTGCCGCCCAGCCGCTTGAGCGAGTATGACGAGCTGAGCTGCCCGGTGAGCCAGCACAGCACGATCCGAGTCAAGAAGGTGGTGTATTCGGTGCCGGCTCGCCTGATCGGCCAGGAGGTGCGGGTGGAAGTCTACGAAGGGCAGTTGAAGATTTTCCACGGACGGGAGTTGCTCTTGAGTTTGCCGCGGGCCCGAGGGGACCGCGGTGCGGTGATCAATTACCGGCACGTGATCGAGCATCTGCTGCGCAAGCCCGGGGCCTTCGCCCATTATGTGCATCGGGAGGAATTGTTTCCGGGCAGTACGTTTCGCCTGGCCTACGATCGGCTGGTGACCGATCACGGCGAACGAGCCGGGCAACTGGAATATTTGCATTTGCTCAAACTGGCGGCGGACTTGGGCGAATCGGCGATCGCCGGTTTGATCGGTGAGTTGAGTGGCCGGATGCATCCCGCCAAATGGACCGTGGCCGAGGTGCGACGCCTCCTGGGTGTGGACGACCGACACGCGGTGCCGGACCTGCAGCTGGAGCCCGACCTGGCCAGCTACGATGCGCTCTTGAGCGGGGAGGTGAGCGATGTCCACTGATTGCCTGGGATTGCTGCTGAAAGCGTTTCGTCTGCCGACGATTGCGGAGATGTTCGAGCGCATCATCCAGCAAGCCGAGCAAGAGGGCTGGGGCTATCGCCGGTTCCTGCTCCACCTGTGCGAGGCCGAAGCGCAAGACCGTGCCGAACGCAAACTGGAGCGGCTCCTCAAAGAGTCGGGGCTGCCCGATGGCAAGAACCTCGGCAGTTTGGACGAAGCCAAAATACCGGCCAAAGTGCGGCGGGTTTTGCCCACGCTGCTGGAGGGGGGCTTTGTCAGTCGCGCCGAGAACGTGATCGCTCTGGGTTTGCCGGGCCGGGGCAAGAGCCATTTTCTGGCCGCACTGGGCCGTGAATTGATCCTGCGCCACAAGTATGCGGTGCTCTTCACGCCGACCTTCAAGTTGGTGCAGCAGTTGTTGAGCGCCAAACGCGATCTGCGCTTGGAGGAGTTGCTGCGCAAGCTGGACCATTTTGATGCCGTTATTTTGGATGACCTCGGGTACGTAAAGCAGGACCGCGAAGAGATGGAAGTGCTCTTCACGTTCCTGGCGGAACGCTACGAGCGACGCAGCGTCATGCTCAGCAGCAATCTGGTGTTCTCGAAATGGGACCAGATTTTCAAAGACCCGATGACGACGATGGCGGCAGTGGACCGTTTAGTACACCACGCGGTGATCCTGGAGTTCAGCGGCGAGACCCTTCGAGGGCCTCGCAACAAAGACAACAAAGACAACCAAAAGGGCGGCAGCTAACCCGGCGCGCCCGCCAGCCCCTTCGGCTCCGCTACGTC
>CAYYBP010000202.1:0-2449 GCA_964470275.1 uncultured Anaerolinea sp.
GGGCTAAACGTTTGAAGTATTTCACCTGTAATGGTTCATAGGTCGGCCAGGGTGGCGTTCCGATTCCGAGCGGGATGGTCAGGTCGAGCAGTTTCATTTTGTTTCTCCTTTTCTAAGAATGTCTGGTTAATTCTATCATCACATCTTGTTGACTCAAAACAGTCATGGGGAATTTCGATCATTCTCCATGACTGTCTTCTTATTAGGGCGCGAGAAAACTGTGTAGGATCATTTTCTCACTAGTGCAGGATGATGGGGAAGATCATCTGCATGAGGATGCCTGCCGCCAGAACTGAAGCAACCTGTCCGGCTGCGTTTGCGCCAAGGGCGTGCATCAGGATGAAATTCTGGTTGTCGACCTCAAGAGCGACTTTCTGCGCCAGTCTACCGCTCATCGGGAAGGCGCTAATGGCAGCTGCGCCAACGAGGGGGTTGATCTTACGGCCAGAAATGACACAAACCAGTTTACCGAAGAGCAGACCGCCAATCGTATTGAGGGCGAACGCGAGAAGACCGAGGATGAGCACACGCAGGGTGCCAGTGTTGAGGAAGGAGGCTGCCTGCATGGTTGAGCCGATGGTGATGCCCAAAAAGATGGTAGCTGTGTTGGTAATGGCGTTCTTTGAGGTCTCAACCAGACCGGGTACCACACCAGATTCTTTGATGAGGTTGCCCAACATCAGTGTGGCAATCAGGGGAGCAGCTTCCGGTAGGAAGATGGCAGCGACCATGGTGATTAGGATGGGGAAGATGATGACCGTCATCCTGGAGACAGGACGAGGGGTGTATTCCATCCGAATACCGCGTTCTGATTTGGTGGTGAAGAGGCGCATAAGAGGCGGTTGGATGATTGGAACCAGGCTCATATAAGAATAAGCCGTAACCGCAATCGCTGCTGCCAAACCGGGTGTCTCGAACAGACTTCCCAGTTTTCCGTTGACATAAATCACAGTTGGACCATCGATGGCGCCGATCATACCAATGGCTGTGGCTTCAGCAAGATTGAAACCAAGCAGGATGGCGATGACCAGTGTGGCGAAAATTCCAAGGTGAGCCAGCGCGCCCATCACGAACATGATGGGTTGACTGAGCAGGGGACGCAAGTCAAGCATCGCGCCGACACCCAGGAAAATCAACAGGGGAAAAAGTTCATTGCTAATGCCAGCACGATAGAGGACGCCAAATAATCCTTCCTCTCCAACCATGTTGGCGGCAACCGGCAAGTTCCCCAGGATACACCCGAAACCGATCGGTATCAACAGCGTGGGCTCATAATCCTTAAAGATGCCAAGGTAGATCAGGAGCAGAGCCACAGCAACCATGATAAGCTGCTGCCAGGTGATATCGAGTAGTCCTCCGAGTAGACCTGATAAATCGAAACCCATGATCGTATCCTTTCCGCCTACTCGATATCCATCAGCGGAGCGCCGTGAGAGATCTGGCTGCCTTCACTGACATGGATACGAGCGACTGTACCATCCTGGGATGCGCGGATGATATTCATGGCTTTCATGGCTTCGATTACGCAAAGTTCGTCATTGGCTTTGACTTTATCGCCAGTGCGTACCTTGATCGAGTTCACAACGCCGGGGAGCGGAGACTTTACGGTTCCAGGACCAGCGGCAACCGGGGCGGAGGCTGCAGTCTTGGGGGCAGGGGTTGCAGTACGAGCAGGGGCTGGTGCCGCTGTCTTGGCAGCCGACACCGGTTTGTTCAATTCTTCGGCAACGACGATCAGTTCCTCTCCATTTACTTTAACCAGTACCTCTTCATTGCGGGGGTCATCAAGGATTTCAACATCGTAAGTGGTGTCCTTGACGGTGATCTTGTATTGTGTCATCTTGTTCTCCTGATTGTGGAAGATTGTGTTAACCGGCGTTGCAGCCCAAACTGCCGCCAGGCATTGACTTCTCCGGTTGAAGTTTCGGTTAATGCGACCTGGGTATCCGCTTGTGCCCTGGCGATTGCCACTGCCAATGCAGCTGCCAACAAGAGGTCTGATTTTGGTTCGGGCTTCTCTTCGGTCACTTCGGATTTGGCTTCCGCCGCGTTTTCTTCCTTATCTTCCTTATCGACTAAAAGGATTGTCAACAGGTAGACGATACCTGCCAGAAGAGCAAGAACGAGCAGAAGCACGACGATCCCAATGCCGGATACTTTTAATGCGATATCAAGATTGTCCATTATCCATATCCTTTCCGTTACAGCGGAATGTTCCCGTGTTTCTTGGCAGGAGACGTTGACTGTTTATTCCTTAGCAAGTCGAGGGTTGCAATGAGACGCTGACGGGTTTCGCTTGGAGCGATAACTTCGTCAATAAAACCTGCAGCTGCGGCGCGATAAGGATTGGAGAATTTTTCTTCATAATCCGCTACAAGTTCCGCGCGAAGTTGTTTGGCTTCTTCAGGTGTCTTTTCCTTCAGTGCACGACCGTGTAGAATGTTCACGG
>CAYYBP010000203.1:0-2370 GCA_964470275.1 uncultured Anaerolinea sp.
TTTCGAATTTTTCGTGTGGTTCGTGTTCTGTGTTTTCCCTTTCCCTCAACCTGTAAGGTTTCATCTGTGATATCTGTGTTAATCTTTTCTCTTTGTTCCCCCTTTCATTCCGTTAAAACTCACCGGTTCGCTTCGCGCATTTTGTGTCTATAATATTTGGGTACACACTGTTCCCTTTTCACAATCCAGGAGGAAATCATGCCAGATTATGACGTTATCGTGATTGGCGCCGGGCTGGGCGGTCTTTCCGCCGGCGCGCTGCTCGCCAAACAGGGGCGCCGCGTGCTGGTGCTCGAGCAGAGCCAGTCTATCGGCGGCTGTTGCTCCACCTTTGAGCGCGACGGCTACCGCTTCGACGTGGGCGCTTCGATCGTCGAGATCATCGAGCCCATCGAGCGTGTCTTCGAGAAGCTCGGCACCACCCTGCAAAAAGAGATCGACCTGATCCCTTGCGACCCGATCATGTCGTACATCTTCCCCGATGGCGAGCGGGTGACGCTGCCGCTGTCGGCCGAGGAGACCGGGCAGGTCATCAGCGCCATCTCGCCGGAAGACGGAAGCCGTTGGCGGGAGTTCTGCGTGTTCGCCGACGACCTGATGCGCGTCACGCTGGACACATTCTTCCAGATGCCGGCCAGCACCCTGGGCAATATGGCGGCCATCATTCGCAAGAACCCGCGCTTCGCCAAATTCCTGCCGGTGTTCCTTTCCTCCTACCAGGACGTGCTGCAGCGCTACTTCAAGGATGACAAGGTGCTGCGGCTGATGGCATACCAGGCGCTGTATTTCGGGCTGCCGCCCTACCTGGTGCCCGGACCCTACGCCATGGTGCCCTACACCGAACACGTGGGCATCTACTACCCGCGCGGCGGCATGATCCGCATCCCAGAAGCGCTGCAACGGGTGGGCGAGAAACTGGGCATGCAGGTGCGCACCGGCGCACGCGTGAGCAATGTGCTGCTCGAGGGCGGGCGTGTCCGCGGCGTGCGGCTGGCGGACGGCAGCGAGATCTCAGCGGATATCGTCGTCTCGGATATCAACGCGAAGACGCTCTACCTCAGCATGATCGGCGAGGAACACCTGCCCACCCCGGTAGTGCGCGGCATCAAGAGCTACAAATACTCCATCTCCGTGCCGATGGTCTACCTGGCGCTGGATGCATCCCCCGAACTGGAGGCGCATCACAGCATCATCGCCATCTCGCCGGAGGAGCTCAACACGTACTACCACGACCAGATCCTCGACGGAAAGCTGACGGATGAGCCCTTCGGGCTGATCTGCTGGCCGACGCACAACGATAAATCCCTCGCCCCGCGCGGTAAACACGTGCTCAACCTTATCCCACAGGGCTCGTACCATCTGCAGGGCACGGATTGGGACAGCGAGAAGGAAGCCTACATCCAGCGCACCATCGACGGGCTGTCGCGCAAGGCCATCCCCGGGTTGAAGGACCACGTGGTCTTCGCCGAGTGCGCCACCCCGCTCGATTTCGAGCGCAACCTGCTGCTGCCGGAAGGCGCGATCTACTGCCTGCAGCAGGACCTGGCAGCCCAGGCAGTGTTCAGACCAGCGGCGCGCTCAAAGAGCGTCGCCGGGCTGTACATGGTGGGATCCTCCACACACCCGGGCGGGGGCGTGCCCAGCACGATCGCCTCGGGTTATATCGCGGCCGGGTTGATCGAACGCAACGAAGCATAAGGAGACCACCATGAGCTCATCTATACGCAACCCATTCCTCACCCTCCTGATCCTCGCCCTGCTCATCCTGGGCGTCACCTGGTGGTACCGCAACCTCAGCCCGCGCCAGAAGCAGTTCGTGCAGAACCTGCTGAAGCAGGTGCCGGACCTGCCGGCGCGGTTCATGGTTTAGTGAATCTCGATAACTCAATGACCGGGCGCAGCCGCTTCCAACGGGTGGTGATTGCGCACGCCCGGCGCTACCCCCAGTGGCGGCCGCAGGACATTTATAAACTGGCGCACCAGGCGGCGATGGGCAGTGGGCACGCCGTCATCGACCGTGAACAGGCACGCGCCCTGCTGGTTGAGGAACTCGCCAGCCTGGGAGCCGCCCCGCCGGGGACGGAGGATGAAGCGCTGATCGACCCCATCTCGGAGGATGGCGGCATCGTGCGCGTTCACCTGCGCCCGCTGCTGGCGGCGCACCTGCCCGTCGAGCCCCTGCTGGAGGCGTTCGTGCGCACCTCGCAGGAATTCCCCGGCTCGATCGAGAAACTCAGGGAGTACCTGCAGGAGGCGTTGTGGCTCAAGGGGGATGACGTGCTGCCCTTCAGCGTGCGCCAGATCACCGGTACCTTCCATGACCGGGCGCGTGCGGGCTTTCCCGCGGTGCACCATTCAGAGGAGTACCGG
>CAYYBP010000204.1:0-2359 GCA_964470275.1 uncultured Anaerolinea sp.
TGAGTTTGACATCATGTACAACGAGGGCATCTCGAAGGAAGGCGACATCATCGACCTCGCCACCGCCATGGAGATCATCACCAAGCGCGGCGCGTTCTTCTCTTACAAGGATATCCGCCTCGGACAGGGGCGCGAGAACAGCAAGGAGTTCCTGCGCCAGAACATCGAGCTTTGCAACGAGATCGAGAACGAGGTGCGCCAGCGGGCGGTGGGCGGAGATTACTCCCTCGACCTCGCCGGCTCGGCCAGCGACGAAGTCACCACCGAAGAGGAGTGACCGCGGCAGGGCGCATGCGCGGCATTTCACCTGCTTCTCTTTCCCCTATCCACATCATGGCAGGCGCCTGCCTGCTGCTGATGCTGGCTGGCTGCGACCTGCTGCCGCCCAGCCGTCCGGTGCCCGCGGAGATGCAATCCCCCAATTTCCGCCCGCCGCCGCTGACCACGCTGTCGCCTGACACCCCAACCCCTGAAGCGGTGAACACCCCCAGCGCCACGCAGATCCCCAACTGCACCAACGACCTCGAGTTCCTGGCTGACCTCAGCATCCCGGACGGCACACAGCTCAACCCGCTCAAGGGTTTCGACAAGGAGTGGAAGGTGCGCAACAGCGGCACCTGCAACTGGACGGACGCATACAGCGTTAAATTGGTCTCCGGCCCCGAGCTGGGGGTTGAACCCACCCAGCCGCTGGTATACACGCTCAACGGTGCCGAAGCGGTGATCAGCATCAGTTTTACCGCGCCGATCGAGCCGGGCCGCTACACCAGCACCTGGCGCGCCGTCGCGCCGGATGGCGTGCCATTCGGCGAGTGGTTCTCGGTTGAGTTCATCGTAACCAACCCGTAAGCGGGGCGAACCAGTGTCACTCACACCACGAAAGAAAACGCTTAACCTGCTCCTGCTCATCCTGTGCCTCGCGGGGCTGGTGCTGCTGATCAGCGCCTACGCCTTCATCAGCACGGGAGCAAACCTGGGCACGCTGTTGCCCGCGCTGAGCGGGGTGCAAGCTGCGGCGGCCATTGCGCCTTCAACCACGAGCACCCCTTTCCAGCCGCTGCCCACTTCCACGCCCACCGCCACCCACACTCCCACCAGCACGCCGACCCCCACCAACACGCCGACCCCCACCAACACAGCGACTCCCACTCCCACCGCCACCAGCACGCTGCCGCCAACCCTCACCTTCACCCCGCGCCCGACCAGTAAACCGGTGGACGGCATCCCGGCCGAGGCGTTCATTGACAACGTCACGGGTTACGACCAGCAGCACACGCTTTCGTGCGAGGCGCGCTCCGCGGTGGATTGGGCGCGTCATTACGGCGTTTCCATCAAGGAGGCCGAATTCCAGGCGGCGCTGCCGCTGTCTGACAACCCCGAGAAAGGGTTTGTGGGAGATACCGATGGTCTCACCGGCATGATCCCGCCTTCATCTTACGGCGTGCACGCTCCGCCTGTGGCAGCCGTGCTGCGCGACTTCGGGCTGGACGCAGTGGACCGCCAGGGAATGTCCTTCGACGACCTGCGCCGCCATGTGGCCGCGGGCGACCCGGTGATCGTGTGGGTGATCGGCAATGTGTGGGAGGGAGGCAGCCCGGTGCAATACGCCGCGCCGGACGGCGAAACGGTGACCGTCGCGCATTACGAGCACACCGCCATCGTCACCGGGTATGACGAAGACGGGCTCACCTTTGTGGACGGGGCGATGAATTACTGGCGCGCCACCGACACCTTCCTCTCCTCGTGGGAGGTGTTGGGTAACATGGCGATCGTGATCGACTAAAAAAGGAGCCTCGCGGCTCCTTTTTCTAAATTTGATGGCGGTTTATGTGCCCTCTTCCCACGAAGCGAGGTACTTGACCTGCTCGGGGGTGAGCTTGTCAATCCTGACGCCCATGGCAGCCAGCTTGAGTTCGGCGATGTGCTTATCGATCTCATCGGGCACGGAGTAAACGCGCTTCTCCAGCTTGGAAGCGTTCTTGACCAGGTATTCAAGCGTGAGCGCCTGGTTGGCAAAGGACATGTCCATCACCGAAGCCGGGTGTCCTTCAGCCGAAGCCAGGTTGATGAGCCGGCCCTCGCCCAGGATGAAGATATGACGATGGTCACTGGTGATATATTCGTCGACGAAGGGTCTGACCAGGCGCTTGCTGGTGGACATTTTTTCGAGGCCGGGGATGTTGATCTCGACATTGAAGTGCCCGGAGTTGGCAACGATCGCGCCATCTTTCATCTTTTCAAAATGGTGGATGTCGATGACATTGATGTCGCCGGTAACGGTGACAAAAATATCGCCGATCGCCGCGGCATCTGCCATCGGCATGGCGCGGAAGCCGTCCATGACCGCTTCGAGCGCCTT
>CAYYBP010000205.1:0-2342 GCA_964470275.1 uncultured Anaerolinea sp.
TTCGTGGACGGTGCGCCAGGGCATGAGGTTGGCCTGCTGAAAGACCAGCCCTACCCGGGGCGAGGTTTCATGCCCTTCAAAGACGATCCTACCGCCGGTGGGTTTGAGCAAGCCAGCGATAAGGCGCAGAAGGGTGCTTTTACCGCTGCCCGATGGACCCAGCACGCACAAAAACTCCCGCGGATCGAGCGAAAAACTGATCTCCCGCAATACCTCCAGATCGCCTTCCATGCTGTGGAAGGTCATGCTCATATTTTGGATCTCGAGGAAGCGCTCAGTCATGGATTTCCCTATGGGATAAAGCGGTTGTCATACGCTTTCGCCAGGTCCTGCTCCCCGCTCAACAGCCCCATCTGCAAGAGAATGCGCTGCATGTTCTCCCACGCCTGCGGTTCTGAGTAACCCGGGCGGTCAGCCTGCCAGTGTTTGATGGACTCGAGCAGCACCTGCATCTGCGTCTCCTGGTCGGCTTCCGCCAGGTTCGTCACGTATTTCTTGCTGATCTCAAAAGCTTCTTCGGGATGATCGGCGGCATACGTGATCCCCTTGAGGGTTCCGCCAGCGTCGCCTCGTTGGTGATGAGCCCGTTTGCCACCAGGTCAATGGCGTCAGACACCTTGAAGAGCACGATGTCTTCGCCAAGTTTTCTCAACTGCACCGGCTCGTTGGCAGAATAGACCACCACGGCATCATCATTATCCGTGATCAGCATCTCCACCTGGTTGAAGCCGATCGAGTCGAGCGTCAGGTCAGATTCCTTGAGCCCGGCTGAATCGAGCAGGGCGATGGCGCCAATGTAGGAGGCGCCGTATAAACCGGGCAGACCGAGCTTTTTGCCCTTGAGGTCAGCCACGCTGGTAATGCCTGAGGAGGTCTTGGCGGCGATGCCCACCGGGTATTGCTGGTACCACGCCATCACGTAGACCACCGGCATCTGCTGGGCGCGGGCGAGCAGCACCTGTTCACCGGAAACCACCGCGAACTGGATATCGTTGGTGGCGACCAGCACGGTGTTGTCATTCTCCATGCTGTAATCGATGGAAATGTCCAGCCCGGCATCGCGGTAATAACCTTTTTCGATGGCGACATACAATGGAGCGAACTGTACGTTGGGGATGTAACCCACCGGCAGCCGCACGCTCACCAGCTGCTGCGGGGTGGGGGATGGTGTGGTTGTCCGGCTGCAGGCTGCCAGGAGTGTGACGGCGAGTATCGCGGCGATGAGCATCTTGCGTTTCATGTGTTCCCTCCAGGAACAAGGTTAACCCCGGTCGGCGGCTTTCCAGCGGGTGGTTCGTCTTTCCGCCAACATTGCCAGCCCGTACAGGCTGAGCGCCATGAATACCAGGGAGATGATGGATACAAAGACCAGGGCGGTGTCGTACTGACCGCGCCCGACGTTGATGAGAAACCCGAGACCGCGGTCGGAGCCAACGAACTCACCGACCACCGCGCCAATGACAGACAGGGTGGCGCCGATCCTGAGCCCGCCGAAGAGCACCGGCAGGGCTGAGGGAATCTCAAGAAAGCGCAGCCGCTGACTGTGGTCCGCGCCCAGTGAGCGCATCAGGTCGTACAGGTTGGCGGGCACCTCCCGGAACCCGATCATCGTATTGACGAGGATGGGGAAGAACACGGTGAGGGTGCACACCATGACCTTGGAGAAGATGCCGGGTCCGAACCAGATGACCAGCAGGGGAGCGATGGCAACGGTGGGGATGGCCTGGCTGGCGACCAGGTAGGGCGAAAGAACCTTCTCAAGCAGATGGCTCTTGGAAAGGGTATATCCCAGCACGCTCGCCAGCAGGCTGCCAGCGAGCAAGCCCAGCAGCACCTCGTACAGGGTGACCGCGGCATGGGTGATCAGCGTGCCGTCGCGCAGCATGGCGGTGAATTTCAACCAGACGGCATCTGGGGTTGGCAGCAGGAAGGCTGGCAGGTTGCCCCAGTCAATGATGAGCGTCCACGATATCAACACAACAATGATCGAGATGATCGCCAGCCAACCGTTATGGCGCGCTAAAAACTCGAGAGCGGGTTTGCCGCTCGCGCGCGGGAGGTTTTCGATCCTGGGTGGTTCGTAATCGGTCTGCAAAGAAAACGCCTCGAAACGCATGGTTTTCGGGGCGGGACGGCAGGCGTGAACATCACCTGCCTGGTCTGCTCTTCTTTCATCCGGACTGTACCGTCGACCCCGGAATTTCACCGGATCCTGCGCGCATGTGTGCGCTCGTGGGTTGTCACCACCGATCGGGAATTGAGGCGCGACCCTCTCACCCTGCCCCGAAGAAGCATATTGGATTGGGAGTATTGTATACCTGAGGGCAGGGCGTGTCAAGCGG
>CAYYBP010000206.1:0-2274 GCA_964470275.1 uncultured Anaerolinea sp.
CGGGCAAGACCACCACCATCTCCGTCCTCTCCACCCTCTTCTCCCCCACCAGCGGGGACGCCACGATCTGCGGGCACTCGGTCACACGCGAGCCACAGGCGGTCAAACGCGCCATCGGGGTCGTCCCGCAGGAGATCGCGCTGTACGAGGACCTTTCCGCGCTGGAGAATCTTCAGTTTTGGGGGCAGATGTACGGTCTCACCGGCCGCGCGCTCTCAGTGCGCATCGACGAGGTGCTAGAGCAGATCGGGCTGAAGGACAAAGCCAAACAGCGGATCAAGACCTACTCCGGGGGGATGAAGCGGCGCGTGAACATCGGCGTGGGGCTGCTGCACCGCCCGCGCCTGCTGTTCATGGACGAGCCCACGGTTGGGATCGACCCGCAATCGCGCCGCGCCATCCTCGACTCGGTGAAGGAACTCAACCGCCAGGGGATGACCGTGCTGTACACCACGCATTATATGGAAGAAGCCGAGGAGCTTTCGGACCGTGTGGGGATCATTGACCACGGTGAACTGATCGCGCTCGGCACCCAGGCTGAGCTCACCCGCCAGGTGGGTGAAACAGATACCCTTATCCTGCACATCGGTGAGAATGAGGACCCCGCGCCGCTGGTCACCGCCCTGCGCGCACTGGAAGGCGTTCGGCAGGTGAACGCCATCGACCACGAGGTCTCCATCGTCACGCCCGCCGCCGAAGAGATCCTCGCCCCAGCGGTCACCCAGGCGGACCGCATCGGGATCAAGATCCACTCGATCGATATCCGCGAGCCCAACCTCGAAGCCGTCTTCCTGCACCTCACCGGCCGCGCCCTGAGGGATTGATATGATGGCTATACGCAAACTACTTTTGGTCGCGTTGAAGGATTTCCGGCTGATCTTTCGCGACCGCTCAGCCCTGGTGCTCATGCTGCTGGCGCCTTTCCTGCTGACCATCGGCATGGGCGCGGTCACCGGGCGCTTCTCGGGCACCAGCTCCAACAGCGGTATCGAAGACATCCCCGTGGTGCTCGTCAACCAGGATGATGGCGCGCTCGGCAGCGCCTTGGTGGACCTGTTCACCTCGGCAGACCTCGATGCACTGGTCAACCCGCAGGAGCTCAACGACCCGGCCGCTGCCAGGAAACTGGTGGACGACGACGAGAGCGCGGCGGTCATCTTCATCCCCGCCGGCTTCACCGCTTCCATCATCCCCGCGCCCGGGCAATCCTCGACATCTGACGCCGTGCGGATCGAATTCTACGCCAACCCCACCCGCCCCACCAGCGCCGGCATCCTCAAAGCAATTCTCGACCAGTTTCTCGGCCAGGTCGAGGTCGGGCGCATCGCCGGCGTGGTGACGGTCAGCCAATTGCTGGAGAACGGCTACATCGACCCTGCGCAAGCCGCCGCGGTGGGCGCGCAGGCCGGCGAGGAACTGGCGCTCTCCTCCGGTACGGCTTCCTCGATCAAGCTCAACACCTCCACCGAGGGCGGCGGGCAGATGGAATTTGATATCCTGGCTTACATGGCGCCCGGCATGGCGCTGATGTTCCTGATGTTCACGGTCACCTATGGCGCGCGCTCGCTGCTGGTCGAAAACCGGCAGGGCACACTGGCGCGCATGCTGATCTCGCCCACCACCATCACCCAGGTGCTTGGCGGCAAGGTGCTGGGCATATTCCTCACCGCGGTCGCGCAGCTGGCGATCCTCATCGGCGGCACCTCCCTGCTCTTCCGCCTGCAGTGGGGAGACACGCTGGGCGTGGTGGCGCTGGTGCTGGCAGCGGCTTTCGCCGCCACCGGCTGGGGCATGATCATCGCCGCCGTTTTAAAGACCCCGGGGCAGATCGCCACCGCCGGATCCGCGGTCATGCTGCTCTTCGGGCTGCTTGGCGGGAGCTTCTTTGATATCACCATGCTCCCAAAATGGGTGCAGACCATCAGCAAGGTGTCACCCAACGCCTGGGGGACTGAGGGTTTTCTGCGCCTGGCGCGCGGCGGCAGCATCGGCAGCGTGCTCACACAGGTCGCAGCCCTGCTGATCATGGGCGCGGTGCTTTTCCTGGCGGCATCCTTGTGGATGAGCAAACGCGGCCTGGCGCGCAAGTGAGGAGGGATAGATGAACAAGATCCTCGCGATATTCCGGAAAGACACCCTGGTGCGCTTCACCAGCCCGCTGGAGTGGGCTTTCTTCCTCCTCCTGCCGATCGTTTTTACCTTCATCCTCGGCGGCGGCACCGGGCAGAGCAGCGACAACCGCGTTCCCTTCTACGTAGTCGACCGTGCAGAATC
>CAYYBP010000207.1:0-2208 GCA_964470275.1 uncultured Anaerolinea sp.
GGGAGGTAATGCGCGTGGCGACCGTGGAGGAACTGCTCGCGGCGGTTGATCGCGTCGAGTCAGGCGGCACGATCCTCCTTGCGGACGGTCACTACCAGCTCCCGCGGGCAATCGTTCTCGAGGGGAAGCGCAACATCGCCCTGCGCAGTGCGTCCGGAGATCCGGCGCGGGTCACCCTGAGTGGCCGGGGTTGGGAGAGCGGCTGGAAGGAAGACGATCTTCTCCACATCGGCCGTTGCGAAGGAGTCACCGTTGCCCACCTGAGCTTCGCCGATTGCCGGTCCTACGGAATCAAGGTGGAAGCGGAAAAGGCGCCGCGGGACATTCACATCTACGACTGCCGCTTCCGGGATATCGGCGTTCGCGCGATCAAGGGCTCTGCCGGCCAAGACCCGAACATCCGGGCGGTCAAGGGGTCGGTGCGCTACTGCCAGTTCGAGAGTACCAAGGTCCCCCCAGCCGATTGGTTGTTCGGAGGCGACTACATTGCGGCCATCGACATGATGGCGCTCGATGATTGGCACTTCAGCGACAGTCTCTTCCGTAACATCCGGGGGCGCAACGGCGGCGGGCGGGCGGCGATCTTCCTGTGGGTGCGTTCCCGGCGGGTGGTAGTGGAACGGAATCTCATCCTCAACTGCGACCGGGGCGTGGCCTTTGGGAATCCCGGTCAGTCCACCGCCAATCTCGCCGGAGAACGGCTCGTGTACGTCGCCGACGGGATCATCCGCAACAACTTCATCGCTGGCGGGCCGGACTGCGGGATCGAGCTCTGGTACGCCGATCGGATCAAGGTGATGCACAACACGATCTGGCGACCGGAGCAGAACTGGCGGCGGGGTATCCGTGTAGGAAGCGGCACGGCTCACACCGAACTCGCGAACAACTTGATCCATGGTGAGATCCTCTTCGAAGGCGGGGAGGCCCAGATGCGTCACAATCTGACGGGCCATCTTGAAGGGTACTTCGTGAACCCGGCGGCGGGGAACCTGGCCCTGACGCGGGAAGCGACCGGGGCCATCGACCAGGGCGTCTCCGACCCGGACGCGGCAGAGGACATTGGCGGTCGCCCTCGGGTAGGCCGGCCGGACCTGGGAGCGTGGGAATTTCGTAATGGATTATGAAACCAAGCACTTCATCGCTTTCTCGGAGAGGCTTTGTGCGGTCGACAGCAGCCCTCGCATTGGGCACCGCTTCGGGTGGCGTTGTCTCAGCGACGGCCAACTCATGGAACGAGCTACTCAAGGATCTGTCCCCCGCCGTTCAGATGCAGTTCATGCGACCGGCGCAGCTTGACTGGCGAGGGGACGGAAAATGATCGGCCTGTTCACACGGTTCTGCCGTGCTTTCGCTCCAATTCAGCCTTGACCTGTTCCCAGGGAATCCCGTCCTCCGGATGCTGGCGATAGGCTTCGACCCGGCGGTCCAGTTCAAGAGCCTGGGCGGCGGTCAACGGGGGTTCGTACCCCTCCTGGGCGATGCTCTCCCAAAGGGCCTCCGCCAACTCGATCCGTTCAGCCAGCGGCAGTCGCTTGGCGGTTTCCAGCACGCTCGCGTTGATGGGGGGCAAGGTAACAACTCCATGCGCTCGGGGCAAGGCGAGAGACCAGGGAAAGCATCGCGCAACCACGATCACAGCCGTCACCCCCTGGAATCTCCAGCGAAACCGGATGCGGCGGCGTGCGCTCCCCGCTCAGGACTGCTTGGAAGCCCCAGCCGATCTATCGAAGAACTCGAGTTTGATGTGCCTGAGAGGTGAAGGAACTCGCGAAGATCACAAGGAAGCCTACAGGTGGCTACGCAAGGCGGCCGAGAGCGGCTACGCGGAAGCGCAATTCGAACTGGGGCGACTGTATGTGCAAGGACTTGCCGTGCCCCAGAACTGGGCCGAAGCGGTGCCTTAGAATCCTTGACCCATTCAACGCACCACAAGAACTTGACCTGTCTACTACACGCTTCACCGGTCAAGGATTCTAGGTTGGACAGATTCCGCCAATTGGGTAGGTGCCCCCCGCCACGCGATCTCACCGCCAACGGAGTCCGTGCGAAAGGAGACTTTCACGTCGGCTACGGTCACTTGCAGGCGGTTGCCCTGTATTTCGACGGTAGCCCGACACAATCTGGCAGGTGAAGCACTTGAGGGAAGAAAACGATGGCGGCGTGGTCGTCGGCGCCCGAGCGTCGTGCCACCGCCACCATGCAGTGGCA
>CAYYBP010000208.1:0-2168 GCA_964470275.1 uncultured Anaerolinea sp.
GACCCGGTAGTAACTCTGCAGGCGGCTCAGTGCGCCCGGATCCGTGAATTCGTTCCCGGGCTGAGCCGGAGCCGCCGGTTCGTAAGGGCCGCTGACGTTTGTGGCACGTTCCACCTGGTACTGCGCGGCGGTTCCGTCCCAACGCAGAGTCACTTGGCCGGTGTTCCGGTCTGCCGTGATCGACGTGATGCGTGGCGGAAGGGAGGCGTCACCCGTGCCGGCAATCGCGAAAAAGTAAGGATTCTTGTCATTGTTCTCGATGGTGACCAGGGCCCTACGAACTCCCGCCGCCGTGGGCGAGAATCGAAGGGTGAACGACACCGCCCCGGCCGGACCCACGGAGGCGGCTGGTTGGGTCACCACCGTGAAGTCGCCCGCCTGGGGGCCGGTGATGACCACCCTGGGTGAGCCAATCAGGTGCAGCGTGCCTGTGCCCGCGTTGGTGACGGCGATGGTGCGCTCGATACCAGCTCCGCCCACTGCCGCCAAGCCGAAATCCGTTGCGTTGGCGGCATTGGGGGAACTGTAGCCATCGGTAATTAGGAGCCCGTTGCCCAGGACGGCCATCGCGGGGAGCGGTGTTGAACTGGTCGAAGGAACGAACACCACGTCGCGGAGGTAAGAGCTCGCGTTCCACGTCATGTAGGGCATGGCGTCGAGGTTGTTCTCGAGGAACACTCCGGCGTTGGGCGGATAGGACAGGTGCGCACCGTTGTCGCCGCCTTCTCCAACGTCGGCAGCAATGTTGGCGTAGTTCCGCATGGGGCCGGTGCCGGTCGAGATCGAGACCGTGTAGTCGGTCTGGGCCTCGAGACTTACCGGCGGGATGTCGAAGTAGATCCAGCCGGTCACGCCGCCGAAGTTCCACACGTAGGGTCCGCCTACGGGCGTCTGGTCAAAGTTCCGCCAGAGCCACGCCGTGTGGTCTCCGTAGTCGCCGGCCACCGAGAACACGCGGAGTTGGGTCACCACGCCCGCGACGGAGGGTTGAAAGATCGTCCCCAGCGCGTAGGCCGTGCCGTCGTTATCCACGTCGGCGCCCACCTTGGAGTCCGGAAAGATCGTCTCCCGTCCCACGAACAGGCCCGCTCCCCGCACCGTAAACGTGTAGGGGTTCTTTTCCGAGGCGAGGTCATTGTTGGCGATGCTCACGGTGGCGGAGCGCAGACCCGCGGCCGAAGGGGTAAACCGCATCGTGAACGTCGTGCTGCCTCCCGGAGCCACGGGCGAGGTAGGCGGCGAAGTCACGAGGAAATCGCCCGCCTGCGGTCCGATCACGGCAACGGCTGGAGCGCCGGTGAGCTGGAGCGCGGTGGACCCGGGGTTCTGGATGGTGAAGGTGTAATCCGGACTTCCGGTTCCCACAGCCAGGCTGCCGAAATCCGTGCCGTCAAGGGCCGAGGGCGAGGTGTCGCCAGCGACGATGAGCTTGCCGTTGCCCCAGAGATTCAACTGAGGGCCCGGCGGGGTAGTCACGGGCGTACCCTCGGCATAGATGCAAACCGTCCGGGCCTCCCAGGTGATGGGATTGAGCAGGATCGGATCAGGCCACGCGCCCCCCAGGCCAGCGTAGGCGTAGTTGCCAACATAAGCGGTGCCCACAGGGTCGTTTTGCAGGGCTGCCGTCGGATCGTCCGCCCAGATCATCAGCCAGTAGTAATCACCGCCCTTGACCGTTAGAGGGGCGATCAACGGGAACGTGTTCCATCCGTTGGTGGGGCCGTATATGGGCATGGTGCTTTGCAGCAACGCCCCGGACAGGCCGTTGTTGTCGGCGTACACCGCACAGGTGAAACTGGCGGCCATGGCGACCACCTTCGCGTGTAACTCGGTGATTCTCAAGTCGCCCGGGGCCATGAACCGATTGCCAATGATGTAGTACGAATCGTTGGGGCGCGAATCGACGCCGACCCCGTCCAGGCCCAGCACACCCGCGCCGGGCGGATTCAACCCCGCGCCTTGCACGGCGAACTCATAGGCGGTTGGACTGTCGGCGTGGGGGATGACGACCGTGGCCATCCGAGGGCCGGCGGCGGAGGGCGTGAACCGGATGGTCAACGCGCTGCTTCCCCCCGCCGGGACCGAGGTGGCCGATTGCGTGGTGACGGTGAAGTCGTTCGCGTGGGGACCTACGACCGTGGCGGCCGGGGCACCCGACAACGCCAGGC
>CAYYBP010000209.1:0-2141 GCA_964470275.1 uncultured Anaerolinea sp.
GGGGCAGCCTCCAAACCCTTCATCACCCATCATAACCAGTTGAAGCAGGACCTTTACCTGCGCATCTCATTCGAGTTGTATCTCAAGCGCCTCACCGTCGGAGGTTTTGACAGGGTGTACGAGATCGGGCGCGACTTCCGCAACGAGGGCGTGTCGTTCAAACACAACCCTGAATTCACCCAGCTGGAATTCTATTGGGCATACGCCGATTACCTCCAGGTGATGGCGCTGACCGAGGAAATGATCGCACATCTGCTTGACAAGACCTTCGGCACCCGTAAGATAACTTACGACGGCGTCGAACTTGATTTCAACCCGCCCTGGAAGCGGGTGAACCTGCGCCAGAGTTTGATTGATTCAAGCGGCATCGACATCAACCAGTACCCAACGGCGAAAGCCCTGGAAGAAGTAATGACGGCGAAGGGGCTGAAGTTCAAACCGGGCGAAGCGCGCGGCAAGCTGATCGGGCAGCTGCTGGAGGAATTTGTCGAGCCGACGCTCATCCAGCCGACCTTTTTGTTCGATTACCCGCGCGATATCTCGCCGCTCGCCAAGAATGTTCCGGGCGACCCGAACACGGTGGAGCGCTTTGAGGGCTTTGTTTGCGGTATGGAGTTGTGCAACGCCTTCACCGAGTTGAACGACCCTCTTGAGCAGGAGAAGCGTTTTCTCGAGATGGGGCGGGAGTACAAGGCGGAGGACGAAGAACGCCACCCAATGGACGAGGATTACCTGCACGCCATGGCTTACGGCATGCCGCCGCAGGGCGGGTTTGGCATGGGTATCGACCGGCTGGTGATGATCCTGACCGACCAGAAGAACATCCGCGAGGTGCTGCTCTTTCCACCTTTGCGGGAGCGCGAAGACGATTAGGAACAGACCGCTGATAAAGCGACACCCGGCCATGATTCGACCGGGTGTTTGTTAGTTATTTCACGGGGGTCATGCCCGCCAGAAGCCGCGCCGCACCGGGCGCACGTCCTCGGCAGTGACGAAAGCCTGCGGGTCGGCTTCGAGCACGATGGTCTCCACGTTAGGCACGTCTTTTCGCAGGACGCTGGCGTGCAGCTCAAACACGGTGCCGTTCTTCCCCCGCCCGGCGATCTCGGTGACGGCGTAGCCGCCGGAGCGCAGCTTTTCGGCAATGTACGCGCCGCGGTTGGAGCTGATGATGGTCACCAGGATGTGACCGATCGCCAGGCGTTGTTCGATGAGCATCCCCACCAGGTTGCCGGTGGCGAAGCCGGTGGCGTAGCCGATGACGTTGAGAATGTTATCCAGCTCGGTGAGCACGGAGCTGATGGCGATGACGAAGACCAGGGATTGAAACAGTCCCAGGATCCACACGACGAGTTTCTTGCCGCGCACCACGAAGAGCACGCGGATCGTGTCGAGCGACATATCGACGACGCGCAGGGCGAAGATCATCAAGGCGAAGAGCCAGGCGTGGGGGTCAGATAAATATTCCATCCATTACCTCGCTTTACAGGTCAGATTTCTCTTCCTTGATCGCCGGCAGATAGTAATCAGTGGTGTACTCTTTGAGCATGCGGCGCAGGCTGAACTGCGGAACGAGTGTCCGCAGGCATTCCTTGACCATCCTGATCCACTCCAGCGGGAGCTTATTGATGTCACGCTCATAGTACATCGGCATGATCTGCTTTTCAAGCGTTTCATAAATGGTGGCGGCGTCCGCGGCGTCCTGTTCATCGGGGTTGGTGTATTCGATCTCCTTGCCGATCGGCCAGCCGTTCTTGCCATTGTAGCCCTCGCGCCACCAGCCATCGAGGACGGAGAAGTTCAATACGCCGTTGAGGGCAGCTTTCATGCCCGAGGTGCCCGAGGCTTCGTTGGGGCGCCGCGGGGTGTTCATCCATACATCCACGCCCTGCACAAGGTAGCGAGCGACGTTGATGTCGTAGTCAGAAAGGAAGACCAGCCTGCCGGCGCTGCGGCTGTCTTTCACCGCGCGGTAGACCTGCTGGATGAGCATCTTGCCGGGTTCATCAGCCGGGTGCGCCTTGCCCGCGAACACGATCTGCACCGGGCGGTAGGGATTGTTGATGATGCGCATCAGGCGGTCAAAGTCGCGGAAGATGAGGTTGGCGCGCTTGTAGGTGGCAAAACGGCGCGCGAAGCCG
>CAYYBP010000210.1:0-2116 GCA_964470275.1 uncultured Anaerolinea sp.
GCTGGAGTACACCCCGCGCGCCATCGTGCTCTCGGAGGGCAGGCTCATCGCGGACACCCGCGCGTCGGTGGTGCTGACCGACCGGCACGTCATCGAGGTGGCCAATCTCAAAGAGACCTCGCTTTTCCAGCTGGCGAAACTGGCGGGCATTGAAGACGGGACGCAATTCGTGCAGCACTTCATTGATTATGAAAGGGTTGCCGTGCGGTGAAGACGAAACTCTTTTCATACAACTACGAAAACACGGTCATCCACAACCTTTCAGGTCTGACCAAGTTCATCTGTTTTCTGCTGCTGACTTTCGCAACCATGTACACGTACGATATCCGTGTGATCCTCGGCATGCTGGTCTTTTCCCTAATCATCCTGCGGATTTCAAAGATCAAGTTCAGCCAGATCCGGTTGATGCTCATCTATGTGCTGATCTTCATCCTCATCAACGCCATCGCCACGTTCCTTTTCGAACCTGAACACGGGGTGACGCTTTACGGAACCCGGCACCCGCTGATGGACCTGTGGGGTTCCTACGCGTTGACCCAGGAGCAGCTGCTTTACCAGGTGACCCTGGCGTTCAAGTATCTCTCGGTTGTGCCGCTGGGAATCATCTTCCTGCTGACGACCAACCCAAGCGAGCTCGCTTCCTCGGTGAGCGGGTCGGGTGTGCATTACAAGGCGGCCTTCGCGATTTCGCTGACCCTGCGTTATTTCCCGGATATTCTGCGCGTCTACAATGACATCAGCCAGGCGCAGCAGGCGCGCGGGCTCGAAATGTCGGGCAAGGCAAAAATGAAAGAGCGCCTCAAAAACTCATTGGTGATCATCATTCCCTTGATCTTCTCAACCCTGGAGCGCATCGAGGTGGTGACCAACGCCATGGATTTGCGCGGGTTCGGCAAGGAGAAGCGCAGGACCTGGTACAGCGTGCAAAAGATGCGCCGCGCGGATTACTACGCCCTGGCGTTGTCGGCCGTTCTGGTCATCGCCGTGGCGCTGGTGGCGGCGCTGGTCAACCACGGTCGATACTTCAACCCGTTCATCTGAAAGTTCGTAAATATTCTTGGGTGGCCGTGAAAGATCCGGCAGCGACTCCCCGCGCCCTTGATTTTTGGGTATTTTTTCCTTTATAATCATTTTCACAAAGCGATAAAGAGATTGAACGCCATGGTGGTCTGCCTGGTTAGATGATTCTTTGCAGACGGCGTGAAGAAAAAAGTAATGGTTTTGAAGCAATTTAATGGTGGCAGGCTGGCGGTGTACCCGGAGGTTTTTAATTCAGGTGCAGCCAGGCTGCAATAAGAAACGAGGGTGATATGACGAAGACGATCGTTGCCGCGGCGCTGGGGGAATGTGTGCATGTCGCGGGTGTGATGAATTACCTGCGCCTGGCGGAAGCCAACGGCTGGCGCACGGTCTTCCTGGGGCCGGCGGTCTCACCGGAGGCCGTGGTGAAAGCCGCCCGGCGCGAGAAAGCCGACCTGGTGGGGGTTTCTTACCGCCTGACCCCCGAAACAGGTGAAAGACTGCTGGCGGAGTTCGCCGAGGAAGCGGATGAGCTGCGCGCCGGCGGGACACAGTTTTACTTCGCGGGCACGCCGCCGGTGGCGGAGCGCGCCCGGGCGATGGGCTTCTTCGCGCAGGTGTTCGACGGGAGCGAGGAGATCGAGGCTGTGCTGAACTCACTGAAGGACACGCCCGCGGATGGAAGCCGGGAAGAGGTCTACCCGCATACCACCCTGGAGCGCATCCGCTGGAAAGCGCCGTACCCGCTCCTGCGGCATCACTTCGGCCTGCCGACGATGGCGGCTACGCTGGAGGGCGTGAAGTGCATCGCCGCTGCGAAGGTGTTGGACGTCATTTCGCTGGGCATCGACCAGGACGCGCAGGAGAATTTCTTCCATCCCGAGCGGCAGAACCCGCGCCGCAGCGGGGCGGGGGGCGTGCCGGTGCGCTCGGCCGAAGATTACCGCGCGTTGTATGATGCCAGCCGGACCGGCAATCACCCGCTGCTGCGCACCTACTCTGGCACCGACGATTTCATCCGCCTGGCCGGGATGAGCGTGGAGACCATCCATAACGCGTGGTGCGCCATCCCGCTCTTCTGGTTCAACCAGATGGA
>CAYYBP010000211.1:0-2100 GCA_964470275.1 uncultured Anaerolinea sp.
CGGTGGTCGATGACCCGTTCGATTACGGGCGCATCGCCGCGGCCAACAGCCTCTCGGATATCTACGCCATGGGCGGTACGCCTTTCCTGGCGCTCAACATCGCCGCCATACCCCCGGACCTTGACCCGGCTGTTGCCCGTGAGATCTTTCGCGGCGGGGCTGTCGTTTGCAAAGAAGCCGGCGCGGTGATCGCTGGAGGGCATACCATCCAGGACAAGGAGCCCAAGTACGGGCTGGTCGCTGTAGGGATGGTCGATCCTGGTCGCATGTTCACCAAGGGCGGCGCGAGGCCGGGAGACCGGTTGTACCTGACCAAGCCGTTAGGATTCGGCACGATCACCACCGCGTTGAAACGGCAGTTGGCGCGGCCAGAAGACCTGGCGGAAGCGGTGAGCTGGATGGTCAGGCTGAACCGCGACGCCAGCAAAGCCGCGTCAGAGTGCGATGTACGCGGCGCCACAGACATCACCGGTTTTTCCTTTACCGGCCACGCCCTCGAACTCGCAGAAGCCAGCCATGTGGGGCTTCGGGTTGACTATGATCGACTGCCGATCCTTGAGTCTGCCAGAACCTACGCCGCGAAGTTCATATTCCCGGGCGGGGCGTATGACAACCGCTTATATTTCCAATCACGCGTGCAGCATGAAATTGACCTGCCAGAAGAAGACCAGATGCTGCTTTACGACCCACAGACCAGTGGAGGGTTGCTGCTGGCGGTTCCTGGTACCTCAGTTGACTCTTTTGAAACGCGAATGAAGGAACTGGACGCGCCTTGCTGGCAGGTGGGTGAGGTAGTGGAAGGCGATGGGATCGTTATCGGTTGACCCATTGAGAAATGGGAATTGAGCCATCTTTCTGCCCGTGTTAAAATCAATTCATGGTCGAAATCTCTGATCACATCAAGGGCATTCTCGATACCCTGCCTGTAAAACCCGGCTGTTACATTATGAAGAACAGCGCTGGCGAGGTCATTTACGTCGGCAAAGCGGTCAACCTGCGCAGCCGCGTGCGTTCCTACTTCCAGGAGCGCGCGGACTACGAACGCAAGGTGATCAAATTGGTCTCTCAGATCGCCGACCTGGAGTGGATCGTGGTCGGGTCGGAGCTTGAAGCGCTCATCCTCGAGATGAACCTTATCAAGAAACACCGCCCGCGCTTCAACGTCCGGCTCAAGGATGACAAGCGTTATCCCTACATCAAGGTCCACCTCGCCGACCCGTTCCCCAAGGTGACAGTCACACGCCAGATGGTGCGCGATGGTTCGCGCTACTTCGGTCCGTACACCAGCGTCTGGGCGGTGCATCAGACCCTCGACCTGCTGCGGCATATCTTCCCATATCTCACATGCGACCGTGAGATCACTGGCGGGGACCCGCGGCCATGCCTGTATTACGACATCAAGCTGTGCAGCGGTCCGTGCATCGGGGCGATCGACCAGGCGGGTTACGCGCTTTTGATCAGCGAACTGTGCGCTTTCCTGGATGGACGCACCGATCCGATCGTCAGCCGAATGCAGGCAGACATGGGCCGGGCGGCGGAGGAACTCAATTTCGAGAAGGCCGCGCTGCTCCGCGACCAGCTGCAATCCATCGAAAGGGTGGTGGAGAAGCAGAAGGTCATCACCAGCGACCAGAGCAATTCAGATGTGCTGGCGATCGCCCGCTCAGACAACGAAGCCTGCATCCAGGTTTTCTTCATCCGCAACGGCAAACTGATGGGTCGGGAGTATTTCGTGATGGAAGGCACTGAAGAGATCCCGGATGACAGGGTAATGGGCGAATTCATCAAGCAGTTCTACACCGAAGCAGCCGTCATCCCGGATAGCGTGCTGCTGCCTAACGAGATCGAGGAAGCCCAGATCATCCGGCAATGGCTGAACACCCGTCGCGGCGGCGAGAAAGTTGAGCTAAAGGTGCCCAAACGCGGTACTGCGCATGACCTTGTCGAGATGGCGACCGAGAACGCGGTCGAAACGCTGCAGGCGCTGCGTACACAATGGGAGGCGGATAAGAACAAACAGACTCAGGCGCTGACGGAGATCCAGCAGGCGCTTGACCTGGCTGAGCCGCCGAACCGTATCGAATGCTACGATATTTCCAA
>CAYYBP010000212.1:0-2093 GCA_964470275.1 uncultured Anaerolinea sp.
ACGAGGACTTCCTGCTCAAGACGCTCGACACTGACCATGGCGCGCGCGGCGTGGGCGAGTTCGCCATCGGCACGAATGAGGGCATCCAGCAGTTCACGCGCCAGATCCTGTTCGATGAGAAGATCGGCGGCTCCTTCCATATGGCGCTGGGCAAGGGCTACCCTGAGAGCGGCAGCGTGGCGGATTCCGCCATCCACTGGGACATGATCTGCGACCTGCGCGACGGCGGGCAGATCTGGGTGGACGACCAGCTGCTGTATGAGAACGGCAAGTTTGTGATATAGGGTACCTGATGTTAATAATCAACACGGGATCGAGGGATCCCGTGTTTGTTTAATACATTTATGGTTTATTGCGTGTCAGGGAGTGGCCGGGACGGCACTCATGTCCATGTAGAAGATCTCCCACAGGTGGCCGTCCAGGTCGGCGAAGCCGCGCTGGTACATCCAGCCGTGGTCATGGGTCTGGGTGGCGCGCCCGCCAGCCTTAAGGGCTTTCTCGGTCAGCTCATCCACGGCGGCGCGGCTCTCAACGGTGAGCGAGACGATGACCTCGGTGGTCTTCTCGGCATCCGCTACCTGCTTGTCGATGAAGGTCTTGAAGAAATCCTTCACCAGCAGCATGGAATAGATGTCGTCGTTGATGACCAGGCACGCGGCGTTGGCGTCGGTGAACTGCGGGTTGAAGGTGAATCCGAGCGCGCTGAAGAAATCCATCGATTTCTGGAGGTCAGCGACGGGCAAGTTGACAAAGATCTTGGTTTTCATGAGTTTTTTCCTTTATTCAATAGATTGACCGGTTCCCCCGCGATGATTGCCGGGGGAGGTATGGTCATGAATATTATATCAAATAAGATAAGAATAGTCATATTAATTTTTGTGTTCATAAACGGAGTAACGGCATGAAAGTTGCACCCTTAACCCTGCAAAACCTGTATGGAGAGGTTCGTCATGATAAGGAAGAGACCGCTGATAAAAATACTGCCCCTGGCGGCGCTGCTGCTGATGCTGCTGCTGGCGGGCTGCAAATATCTCCCGGAGGAGCAGGGCAGCGCCCCCGGCTCGAAAGCCGCCGCGCTGGGCGCGAGCCCGGGCGCTGCGCCCGCGCCCGCCAACCCCGGCGGCAGGCTGGGCATCGACCTAAGCCAGGTGCAGCCCAAAACAAAAAAGGAGATCGAGCTCAGTCAGCGCGATGACGTCCTCCCGCCCGAGACCGAGCTGGATACACTGCCGCAGAGCTCCAACAACACCGCCGTGCTGCTCAAATGGAAGGTGCTCAGCGGCGCGGACGAGATCAGCCACTTTGAGCTGCAGTACCGCGACGGCAAGGGCGACTGGCAGGCGCTGGGCGGTCCGGTGGACCCCCGCGAGCGCGAGATGCTCTTCTGGGGCAAGATGGACCACGTCTACGAGTTCCGCCTGCGCGCCATAAACCTGATCGGCATGGTCGAGGATTTCCCCGAGTTTTACGAAGCGACCGTCTACATCCTGCCGCGCTGTGAGGATGACGCCTACGAGGGCAAGGACGCTGGCGACGACGCGCGCGAGTCGGCGCAGATCATCACGCCGATGGACAAGCAGACCCACACCTGGTGCCCGCTGGGTGACGAGGATTGGGTGCTGTTCGAGGCGAAAGCCGGCGAGGTCTTCACCCTGCGCGCCAAACCGCTGGCGCTGGGGTCCGCCGCCGTCATCCATCTGCTCGACCCGGCCGGCAACCTGCTGGCCGAAGCCGCCCCCAAGGATTACAGCGCCGCGACCCGCCTCAACTGGAAGGCGGAGCAGGACGGCACCTACGCCGTGCGCCTGACCCCCGCCAAGAAGCACTCTGCCGGCGATGGGGCGATGTACGAGTTCAGCGTGGAACAGCAGAGCAACATCCGGCTGGTGATCCTGCCTGGCGCGGCGGTCGTGCTGCTGGTGGTGCTGGCGCTGCTGCTCTTCTCCGCGCGCAGGGTGAAGCAGGCCAAGAGCCGCAAGGGATTGGGGTGGTAGGGGGGCGATGGGGTTCGCCATGAACTAAAATACATCGGCTCGCAATTAACCTGCGCAGCCGATTGCTTTAATTATGAATTTCAATATAATTGGTTTATA
>CAYYBP010000213.1:0-2080 GCA_964470275.1 uncultured Anaerolinea sp.
GTCGAAGTATGATGTGGATGATATATTAATCCAGGGAGGCGCCAACGTGATCATGTACGAATGGCAGTGGACGATCCAGCCTTAAAACAGGCAGACGGTGAGGGTTCCGATTTTCCCGTAAACAAAAAACCGGAAATAGTGGTATATTCTCTTCTTTGGAATTTAATGCACGAAAAGTAAAAAAAATTCTGTAAAAACAGGAAAATACCAGGAGGAAACATGCCAATCATCTTTTTCAAGCTAAATTACCTCGACCCCGGTTCCGGGAGTCTGCTCGTCCAATTGTTGGCGGCCGGTCTGCTCGGCGGGGTTGGAATTCTAACGAAGGTGTTCTGGGGACGGATCAAGGCCTTCTTCAAGGGTGAAAAGTACGTTCCGCCCGCGCCTTCTGAAGAGAAGGAAGAAGAAGAAGACGAAGCCTGAGAATGAGCGAAAAGACAAAACGCATCGGGGCATCTTTCCGCGACCCGAGCGGGTTCATCTTCACGCGCGACGGCGTGCTTTACCGCCAGGTCAACAAGGCCTACCAGAAAGCCTACGACAAGCTGCTCTCGAGCGGGATCTACGACACCCTCACGATGAAGGGGATGCTCATCCCGCATGAAGAGGTCGACGCGGCCCCCGCGGACGCGGAGCTGGCGTACAAGGTCATCCGCCCGGAGGTGGTGCCGTTCATCTCGTACCCCTACGAGTGGAGCTTCTCACAGCTCAAGGACGCTGCGCTGCTGACGCTCGCCAGCACCAGGGCCGCGCTTGAAAAAGGCATGGTACTCAAGGACGCCAGCGCGTACAACATCCAGTTCGTGGATGGCAAACCGCTGCTCATCGATACCCTGTCATTCGATATTTACAAGGAAGGCGCGCCGTGGGACGCCTATCGCCAGTTCTGCCAGCATTTCCTGGCGCCGCTGGCGCTGGCCTCGTTGGTGGATATCCGCCTGGTGCAGCTATTGCGCGTCTACATCGACGGCATCCCGCTCGACCTGGCCAGCAGCCTGCTGCCCGCAAAGACCCGCCTGGGATTGGCGGGGCTGGCGGTGCACATTCACCTGCACGCCAGAGCCCAGCAGCAGTACAGCGACAAGACCGACGCGCAGGCGGCGGCGGTGAGGCTGGGTAAGGCGGCCTTCCTGAATATGCTCAACTCGCTCGAGAAGACCATCCTGCCGCTCAAGTGGGAGCCGAAGGGTACCGAGTGGGGCAATTATTACAGCATCACCAATTACACGGATGATTCGCTCAAAACCAAGGGCGAGATCGTTGGCCGCTTCATTGAAAAGGCGGCGCCGAAGACCGCCTGGGACCTGGGCGCGAACAACGGGCTCTTCAGCCGCGAACTCTCGCGCCGCGGTGTGGAAACCGCTGCCAGCGACATCGACCCGGCGGCGGTGGAGCAAGATTACCTGGCGGTGAAAGCCAACGGTGAAAAACACCTGCTACCGCTGGTGATCGACCTCACCAACCCCAGCCCGGCGCTGGGCTGGGCGCACCACGAACGCAGCTCGATGCTCGAGCGCGGACCGGTCGACCTGGTGATGGCGCTGGCGTTGATCCACCACCTGGCGATCTCCAACAACGTGCCCCTGCCCGTGGTGGCGGATTTCATGGCCTCCGCCGGGAAGTGGGCGGTGGTCGAGTTCGTGCCCAAGAGCGATTCGCAGGTGAAGCGCCTGCTGGCGACCCGCAAGGACATTTTCGACCGCTACACCGAGGAAGGCTTCGAGGAAGCTTTCGCCCGGCGCTTCTCGATCGAGGAGAAGGTGCCGGTCACCGGCAGCGAACGCACGCTGTATTTGTTCAAACGCCGCGACTGATATTTTTTCCAATGCACTGCAGGGCACGCTATGGCGTGCCCTTTTAAATTTCATTTCAAAGTTGGGGCGTAACACTCATCACCCCGTCTGGGCATCTATGAGAAATGTGTGTTTCGCGATAAAGATATTCCCTTCCAACTTTTTCCGCTTCCATCACGGCGCGGTTGTATAATAGGTCATCTGTTGGAGGCAGACTGATATGGCAGCTTTCCTCACCAATTTTCCGCCGGTTGTGCAGGCGCTCTTCGCCACCATTTTCACCTGGG
>CAYYBP010000214.1:0-2075 GCA_964470275.1 uncultured Anaerolinea sp.
CGGCGGCTGGGGCCGGGCGACGGGCAAGGCCTGGTTCGACGACGTCGAGCTCGTGAGGCTTTCGGGGAAGGACCTCGGAAGGCCGGAGGTCGTCATCGACGGTGAGAAGATCATCACATACCGCGAGGCGATCCTGCAGGAAAAGTTGCCGAAATCCGTGGTGATCATCGGCGCCGGCGCGATCGGTCTGGAATTTGCCACCGTCTGGAGCTCCTACGGCTGCGAAGTCACACTGGTGGAGATGCTCCCGCGCATCGCTCCGCTCGAAGATGAAGAGGTGAGCGCCGAGTTGACCAAAGCCTTCACCAGGCGCGGGATCAAATGCCTGGCGGAAACCCGCGTTCTCGCGGTAGAGACCACCCCGCAGGGCGTGCGCGTCAAAGTCAGCGGCAAGGATGGTGAGAGCAAGATCGAAGCCGAACAGGCGATGGTCGCGATCGGGTTCAGACCCAACAGCCTCAACCTCGGGTTGGAGGACGTTGGCGTGGAGCTGACCGAGCGCAAACACATCAAGGTGGATGAGCGCATGGCAACGACCGTACCGGGTATCTGGGCCGTGGGGGACGTGACAGGGAAATTCCTGCTGGCGCACGTCGCCTCTGCCCAGGGCATCCGCTGCGCGGAAGCGGTGGCCGGCATGCAGGTCAAACCCATCGATTACAACATGGTGCCGCGCGCCACCTATTCTCACCCGCAGGTCGCTTCGTTCGGTTACACCGAAGCCCAGGCGCGCGAGCTCGGAAAACCGATCAAGGTCGGTAAATTCCCCTTTCAGCCCAACGGCAAAGCGCTGGGTCTCGGAGATTACGGCGGCTTTGTAAAACTCATCACAGACGAAGCCTCCGGGCAGATCCTCGGCGCTCATCTCATCGGCCCAGAAGTATCAGAACTGCTGCCAGAGCTGACGCTCGCCCAGCAGCACGGGCTGACACCCGCCGACATCGCCCTTAATATCCACGCGCACCCCACCCTATCCGAGGTGTTGATGGAGGTCTCTGAAGTAATCGAAGGCCGAGCGGTCCACATTTGATCAGTCCGTCCTCAACTGCCTGCCAGCAGTTGGTGAATTGATTGTATAGAAATTGGATATTTCATGCATAATATGAGTTGATAATTACAATTTTCAGGAGGAATTATGTACACAGATCAGGATATTGCCAACCTTGTTGCCCGTGTTCAACAGCTTGAACAGCAGGTGGCGGTTACACCGCACATCGCGCTGCCCCAGCTCGGGATCATCTCGAAGAACTTCCTCACTCGCGCGTTCTCCGTCTGGGGATTGTATTTTGTTTCCAGCCTCATTATTGGCGTGGCGGTGAGTTGCGTTTTAACGATCCTCGGGTTGATCCTGGGTGTTGGCTTTATGGACACGATCTCCAACCTATTACAAAACGCCGGGTTATAAAAATCCGTATGCTATAATCACCTCTTGAAAATAAGAGGTGATTATGGTTTTTCAAAGAATAGCCCGCGCCATTGGCGGAGACCCGCACAAGCGCGAAATAGAAAAATTAACCCTGCTCGTCGAAGAGATCAACCGATTTGAAACCGAGTTTGAATCTCTCAGCAACGACGCGTTAAACCACAAAACCGAAGAATTCAAAGAACGCCTTGGGAACGACGAGTCACTCGATGACCTGCTGCCCGAGGCGTTTGCCGTTGTGCGGGAAGCCAGCAAACGCACGCTGGGACTGCGCCACTACGACATCCAGATGATCGGCGGAATGACCCTGCACGCCGGCAAGATCGCTGAAATGCGCACCGGTGAAGGTAAAACCCTGGTCGCCACCCTCCCGCTTTACCTGAACGCGCTGACCGGCAAAGGCGTGCATCTCGTCACGGTCAATGATTACCTGGCGCGGCGCGATGCGCGTTGGATGGCGCCGATCTACCACTTGCTCGGTCTGCGCGTCGGCGTGCTGCAGATGGCTGCGCGCACCGAGAACGGACAGAAAGCTTTCCTGGTGAACCTCGAAAATACCAATTCCCGCGAAGACCTTCACCAGCTTGACCTGGTCAACCGGGGCGAAGCCTACAAAGCGGATATCGTGTATGGCACCAACAGCGAGTTCGGT
>CAYYBP010000215.1:0-2050 GCA_964470275.1 uncultured Anaerolinea sp.
CCCACGCCGCGCGCGCCATGGTCAGTGTCGAGCGTCTTGAGCAGGAAGTCCTCGTTCTTCTGGGCGGAAGCTTTGACGACGCGCCCCTTCTCAAACTCGAGGTGCACGCCGGTGACCTCGCGCCCGTGGTAGATGGTGGGGTACGAGAAGGTCACGTGCCCCTGCATGCTATCCTCCACCGGGCCGGTGAAGATCTCGCCGTCGGGGATATTGACGCGGCAGTCACAGTTGATGAAGGCGCGCCCCTCAATGCTCAGGCGCAGGTCGGTATCCTTCCCCAGCAGGTGCACGCGCTTCTTGCCCTTGAGCCAGTCGATGATGCGCGCCTGGCGGGCGGAGACGCCGCGCCAGTAGCCCACCGGGTCGTCCATGTCGGGCATGCAGGCGCGGTACACGAAGTCGGCGTAGTCCTCGAGTGACATATCGGCGTCCTGGGCGTAGGCGTTGGTGGGGTAAAGCGTGAGCGCCCAGCGCAGCTCGCCGCGGGCGGTGCGGTCCATGTAGGTTTTCATCAGCGGGGCGCGCGACTGGGTAAATTCAGCATATTTCTGCGGGTCAATGCCGTTGAGGTTCTTGGTATTGTCCTCCGCCAACACGCGGATGAGGCGGTCGTACTCACCATAGAGCACCTCGACCGGCTTGTGGATGTGGGCAACCTGCTCAGCGTTGCCGCGGGTGAGCAGCTCCTCCTCCTCCCAGTTGAACTGGTTCATCAGGAAGGGGTGCGCGCCGGCAGCCAGCACCTCGCGGTAGAATTCTTTAATGAGCGGCTCGCCCAGCACCCCGCCGCGGATGAGCACCCGTTGCCCGGGTTGAACCTCCAGCGAGTATTGAACGATGAGTTGCGCAAGTTTTCGGTCTCGAATGTCCATTGATTTTCTCCTCAAATGATGTCTGAAAATCCATTATATACCCGCCGGGCTGCCGGGTCAAAAAATCCCCCCTCCTCCAGGTGGAAGAGAGGGGATGATCGACAGGGAAAGCGCTACTGCCTGGCGCCGCAGAAGGGGCAGTACTCGCCTTCGGAAATCCTTTCGCGCCCGCAGGTGGCGCATTTGCCTATCTCGGCCGGTTCCGCCGCGGCAGCGGCCGGCGCGGGGGTTACAACCGCCGCGGACGCAGGGTTCGCGGTTTGCGCGGGTTTACGCCGCACCAGTGCGATCACCCCGTACACCGCCAGGGCGATCACGCCCAGGGGCAGCAGCATGCGTGCGAATCCGAACATGCCGAAGAATGGGAACATGCGCCCCGTGAAGGGCATGTGTGGGTAGCGCATTCCATCGCGCATCCCCTCGCGCAAGTCCTCGCGCAGCACGGTGCTATCGACCGCGGGCAGCTGGCCGCCATTGTGCGCCAGCATCAGCCACAGCGGCAGGCTGAGCACGCCCAGCCCTATGATCACCGCCAGAACGATCAAAATCCATTTCAAAGTCTTATTCATACCACTCTCTCCTTTTTATCGATAAATGCCCCCGCCTGGCGCGGCTGCCGGTACGACAGCGCAACCCTGAGGCGGGAAACGCATAATAATCATATCACCCGGATGTGAAGAAATGATGAAGAATTCGTTTAGAGATGGTATAGAAATCCACCACCGGTCAGCGTGGATTAATGTCTACACGCAATGAAATCGACGGCGTCAGCCGAGCGCCACATCCAGGAAGGTCATGACGGCAAAGCCGACCATGGCGCCCAGGGTGGCGATGTCGGTGCTCTCACCGCGCTGCGACTCGGGAATGAGCTCCTCGACCACGACGTAGATCATGGCGCCGGCGGCAAAGCCCAGGGCGTAGGGCAGGATGCTGCGCATGGCGAGCACTGCCAGCGCGCCCAGTACCGCTGCGATCGGTTCCACCAGGCCAGAGGCCTGCCCGAGCATGAAGGCACGCACCCGCGTAAGCCCCTCTCCGCGCAGCGGCATGGAGACAGCCATACCTTCGGGGAAGTTCTGCAGCCCGATGCCGATGGCCAGCGCTATGGCGGAGGTGAGGCTGGCAGAGGGAATGCCGGCAGCCACTGCCCCGAACGCCACGCCCACGGCCAGCCCCTC
>CAYYBP010000216.1:0-2036 GCA_964470275.1 uncultured Anaerolinea sp.
CCTCAACAAAGAAATCTCCAACCGGTGAATAGCCCTGCCCGCTGACCTTGACCATTTTTCCGTCCACCCAGATGCGGGTGACGGTCATCTCGTTTTGGGTGAGGGTGCCGGTCTTATCGGAACAGATAACAGTGGCCGAACCGAGGGTTTCTACGGAGGAAAGCCGCCGGATGAGCGCGTGGCGCTTGATCATTTCCTGCATTCCGAGCGCCAGGCTCACGGTCACGACCGCCGGCAGCCCTTCGGGCACAGCAGCCACAGCCAGGCTGACGGCGATGAGGAACAACTCCAGCGGCGCGCCGCCCTCGATCCACCCCACAAAGAACACCAGGGCGCACACGATCAGCGCGGCGTACCCCAGCGATTTTCCGAGCTGGTCGAGCTTCTTCTGTAAGGGAGTCTGTTCCTCCTGCACCGATTGCAGCATGGTGGCGATCAGTCCCAGCTGGGTGTGCATGCCGGTGCTGGTGACCACGCCCTTGCCGCGTCCGTATGAGACCACGGTGCCCATAAAGGCTGAGTTCTTGCGGTCGCCAATGGAAGACTCGGGCTCGAGCATCAGCGCGGCGTTCTTCTGCACCGCCACCGATTCGCCGGTTAGCGGCGCCTCGTCTACACGCAAGTTCACCGCGTCGATCAGGCGCACATCTGCGGGAACGTAGTAGCCCGCTTCCATAAACACGATGTCTCCGGGAACCAGCTGTGTTGCCGGGATGGTGGCCCGTTTTCCGTCGCGCAGCACCTGGGAATCCGGCGCCGCCATACGCTTGAGCGCCGCCAGCGCTTCCTCAGCGCGCGATTCCTGTACCACGCCCAGCACGGTGTTGAGCAATACGATGGCGATGATCGCCCCGGCGTCAATATACTCTCCAAGCACGCCTGAAATGATCGCCGCGGAGATGAGCAGGATGATCACAAAGCTCTTCAGCTGCTCAAACACCATCTGCAGGAAGGTACGGCGCTTCTTCTCAAGCAGCTGGTTCGGACCAAATTGCTTAAGCCTGCGTTCGGCTTCAACGCTGGTTAACCCTCTTTCTTCAGGCGTTTCCAATTTTTGCAGCGCCTCATCAGCGCTTATGGCATGCCACGTTATGGATAGATCATTGGGTGGTGCGGTGGACTTCGCTGGTGTAAGGTCGCTCATGTGTTGAACTCCAAGTTGTGAGGGTATGGGTCAGTCTGGCGCGATATGGGTGCCCGGGGCAAGCCGGCCGGATTTGGGGATGATTACAATGCCATCCCGCACCACCCAGCCTTCACCGTCAATATCGGTGCCCACAGGAAACGGCTTGATCACCGTTCCTTTGCCAATGCGCGCGTTCTTATCGATGATCGCCCCTTCGATCACACAATCCGCACCGATCTCGAGCGCGCCGTTCATAGCCTCGTGCGAGCCCGGCCACTCGTAATAATCGTTGCCCATCAGGATGCTGTCAGTGATCACCGTATTCCTGCGGATCTGGCTGCGCAGGCCGATGATGGAATGGGTAATGGTCGCTTTTTCGATGCGGCAGCCTTCAGCGAGCAGCACGTTCTTCAGGTTGCTATCTTCCACCGTTGAGCCGGGCAGAAAGCGCGGGTGGCTGTAAATGGGAAACTTCTGGTCAAAGAAATTAAACGGGGGGTTCGTTTCTGTGAGCGCGAGGTTGGCGGTGTAGAAGGAGCGGATCGTCCCGATATCCTCCCAGAAGCCGCTGAAGTCATAACCATAAACATTCTGCGTCTTGATGGCCGCCGGGATGACATCGCCGCCAAAGTCATCATGGTCAAATTGTGAGAGCAGGTCTATCAGGATCTTTGCCTTGAACAGGTAAATACCCATCGAGCCCAGGTACGGGCGTTCGGGGTCATCTCTACTGACGATCTGTTTCATAACTTCGGGGTCAGTAGGTTTCTCGTAAAAATCTATGAGCTGGCAGGAGGGGTCGCGTTTGAGAATGCCGAACCGGCTGCAATCAGCCGCGCTGACCGGCTGCACCGCCACGGTGATATCAGCGTTCTTCTCTGTGTGGAACTCCGCCATCTTGGCGTAGTCC
>CAYYBP010000217.1:0-1929 GCA_964470275.1 uncultured Anaerolinea sp.
GGGTGTTGGTTGGCGCGGGCGGCGGCTCGGTGGGCGGGGGCTCGGTGGGTGGAGGTTCCGTGGGTGGAGGTTCTGTGGGAGGAGGTTCAGTTGGCTGCGTGGGCGCGGGCTGTGTAGGCTGGGGCGTGGTGGGCTGCGGCTTGAGCGGCGTGTTGGTGGGGCGGAGGGTCGGCGCGGCGGTGGGGGCGAGGGTGTTGAACGGCAAGCGAGTATCCGTGGGATAGGGAGAGGGCGCGAGGGTGAGCAGCGGCAGGATGGACGGATCACCAAGCGCCGAAGTATAGTCATTGCGCAGCCAGCAGGCGCCGTAGCGCGTGCCGGGGGCGTTGACGTAGTAATACAGACCGCTTTCCTCCCGGCCGATGACCTCCAGCTTGGTGCCGGGCTCGAACATGGCGACGCGCGGGTAGGCCAGCGAGGTGCCTGTGCGGCAGTAGGTGGTGCTGTTGACCGTGATGAGGATTGCCTGCGGCTGAGGCGTGAAATTCGCGGGCAGGGTGGCGACTGGCGCGAGGGTGCGGGTGAGCGTGGGCGTGCGGCGCGCGGTGGGGGTGCGGGTGGGGGTGGGCGTGCGCGGCGCGAGAAGGTAGGGGCGTGTGGCGGTGGGGACGAGCGCCTGAATGGCGCTGGTGAGTTTCGATGGGGCATCGGAGAAGACCGCCAGCGCGATAAGCCCGGCGGTGAGAACGGCGGCGGCGGCCTTGAGGATCTTGGCGCGCACCTCGGCTGGGTCCGGGCGCCAGATGAGCGCGCGCGAGACCCGGCGTTTGGCTTCCGGCTGCAGCAGGGGGCAGCGCACAAAGGCGGGCGTGAGACAGTAATCATGCTGGTGGTCGGAAGAGGGGATAAAGAGCTCACCGGTGCAGCGGCAGAGGTTATCTTCAGAGGGGAAGAGCATGGACGTGGTGGGATCATCCAGCAGACCCAGGTGCGGGCAGATGGCGGGGGTTGGTTCAACGAAGGGCGAGGTGTAAGCCGATTTCATGGTCACGGATCAGTACAGGTAAGAAAGCCCTCAATAATTGCCGAACACAGAAGAATGGATGCAACCTGCTTAATACAATACCACTATTTTGTAAAATGCACCCCCGCGGGAGGGGGAGGAATTTTAGGCGGGGATGGTCAAAAACCTGGAGGAGGGTCAGTCGCGCTTGATGGTGAAGGTGTCGAAATCGCGGGCGACGGACACGTTCTCGAACACCGCCCTGGCTTCATGCAGCACCTCGCGGTCGCGGTAGCGGCGCGAGAGGTGGGTGAGGATGAGTTTGCCGGCGTTGACGCGGCGGGCGAACTCGGCCGCCTGGCGGGCGGTGAGGTGCGAAAACTGGCGCGCCATGTCGGCCTCGTCCTCGAGGTAGGTGGACTCCATCACGATGCCGTCCACGCCCTGCAGCAGGTCGACCAGGCTGGCGGTCTCGCCCAGGTCACCCATGGCAGCCAGGCGCAGCCCCGGGCGGGGGTCGCCGATGACCATGTCGGGGGTGATCACGCGCCCGTCGTCGAGGGTGACGCTCTCGCCTTTCACCAGGCGTCCACGCAGGGGACCGGCGGGCACGCCCAACTCATCCGCGCGCTCGGCGAGGAAGGGCTGGCGGGTCTTTTCTTCGAAGAGATAGCCGTAGCAGTCGGGTCCGCGGTGGCTGACCGGGAAGGCGCTGACGGTGAAATCGGGGGCTTCAAAGATCAGGCCGGGCCGGACGGGGATGAGGGTGACGGGCATGGGCGGGGCGGCGCCGCGCAGCACCACGCCGTGAAGGAGGTCGCTGATGCGCTCGAGGGCGCTTGCGCCGCCGTAGATCTCGAGGTTGTCGATGGTCTCCCAGCGCATGAAGGTGGAGAGCAGCCCGCCGAGCCCGAGAATATGGTCGAGGTGACCGTGGGTGATGAGGATGCGGTTGAGGCGCTTGAAGCCGATGCCCGATTGCAGGA
>CAYYBP010000218.1:0-1853 GCA_964470275.1 uncultured Anaerolinea sp.
TTCCTTCACCTGGCGTAGAACGGGCATTTCGCGTTCCGCCCACTCAATCTTCAGGCGACCGCCTTCAGCATAGTTGATATCTTTTACATCGTAATTCGGCATTATTCCTCCAATGGTTTATTGAATCAAAATATCCAAAGCACCTTGATCATCGAAATGCTCGCGGTAGCGTCTGATATATTCTTGCGGGGTATAGAAATGGTTGGTGGTTCCTTTCTGCTCGAGGCAATAGGTGGCGGATAGCGCTCCCATCTGACCACAGGTCTGCAGGTCCAGCCCAAGGCGGTAGCCGCGCAGGAAGCCGCCGCGGAAGGCATCGCCCACGCCTGTCGGATCGGCGATCTGCCTGGCAGGTACAACCGGGATGAGATATTCGCCGCTTTCCGCAACCACCCTGGCACCTTTTTCGCCGAGTGTGATCACCAGCAGTTGAACGTGGTTGTCAATCGCGTGTTTAGAAAGCCCGGTGTGTTTGACCAGCAGGTCGAACTCGTACTCGTTGCAGAACACCGCGTGGGCGTGCTCCACCCCGGCGCGCAGGTCTTCATGCGGGTTGCGCGCCACCTGCTGCGAGGGGTCAAAGAGGTACGGGATGCACAGTTCCGTGCATTCGTCGGTCTGCCGGCGCATCGCCGCGGGATCATTAGGTGAAATGACCATGTAATCGATGTCTTCCCTTGGTATATCCTTTAGTGAGAATTTGGATGCGTCCGCCATCGCGCCGGTGTAAAAACTGGCGATCTGGTTGTTCTCGAGGTCGGTGTTAACGAAGAAGGAGGCTGTGTATTTGTCTGGGATCTCGTGGATGTAGCGGGCGTCGATTCCGTGTGATTCCATCCAATGGCGGTATTCGGAAAAGTCAATCCCGGCGGTGGCAAAGACTTTGGGCTTTTCGCCAAGGAGCGCCAGGGAATAAGCGATGTTCGGCGCGCAGCCTCCGCGCTGGCGGGTCATCTGGTCCACCAGGAATGAAAGGCTGATCTTGTCCAGTTTTTCAGGCAGGATATTCTCCCTGAAGTAACCCGGAAAGGTCATCAAATAATCAAACGCCACGGAACCGCTAATCACAATTGCCATATTCTAGTTATCCAATCCGCTATTATAACTGCATCGGGGAAGATTTTTGTCATAGGGAGGTGTGATAATTCCTCTCTCTGTGACCATCGCGCTGATCAAATCATGCGGGGTGATGTCAAACGCCGGGTTGCTCGCAGCCGCTCCAGCAGGCGTGGCCTGCTCACCCTGCAGGCTGATCGAGAGCACTTCTGAAGGGTCGCGTTCCTCGATGCAAACTTCAGCTCCTGTGGGCGTGTTCAGGTCAAGCGTGGAAAGCGGAAAAACGCATACGACCTGCACGTGGTTGGCGTGCGCCGCGAGGCTGAGCATATAGGTGCCGATCTTGTTGACCACGTCACCGTTCGCCGCCACCCGGTCAGCGCCGAAGAAGACCTTTTGCACCTGCCCGGTCTCCAGGAAATACCCCGCCGCGTTATCGGTAATGATGGTGTAGGGAATGCCGTACTGCCCGCATTCCCAGGCAGTCAGGCGCGACCCCTGTAGGCGCGGGCGGGTCTCGTCCACCAGCACATGGACCTTCTTGCCGTGTTCGTGCGCGTACCGGATCGCCCCCAGCGCGGTGCCCCATTCCACTGCGGCGAGCCCGCCTGTGTTGCAATGGTGAATGATGGTGTCACCGTCATCGATAAGGCTGGCGCCGTGCAGTGCGAGCAGCAGGTTCGTTCGGACGTCTTCTTCAGCCATCTCAAGCGCTTCGTGGAGGATCCTCTCGGTAATAAGCACGTCGGGTAAGGATCTGTCATCCGCAAGTTTTCGGATCCGGTTGACTCCCCAGG
>CAYYBP010000219.1:0-1835 GCA_964470275.1 uncultured Anaerolinea sp.
GCACCGAGATCAATTACGCCACCTACGCCCGCTACCGCGGCAAGATCGACATGGGATAAGGAGCCAGCCATGACAGATGTGGTCATCGCGGGAATCGGTCAGATACCGGTTGGAGAACACTACACCCTCGACCTGCGCTCGATGGGCGTTCAGGCGCTCACCCACGCGCTGCGCGATAGCGGCAACCTGAAACCCGAAGCGCTGTATATCGGCAACATGCTCGCGTCTTCCCTCTCCCACCAGTCCAACCTTGGCGCGCTCTTCACCGACTACGGCCACCTGGAGGGGATCGAGTCCTACACCGCGGAAGCAGGCGGAGCCTCTGGCGCGGCGGCGCTGCGCCTGGGCATCCTGGCGATCCTCAGCGGTTACGCCAATACGGTCTCTGTGCTGGGGGTTGAAAAATGGAGCGACCTGATTCGATCAGAAGCTGAAGCGCTGATCTCGCAGGAACTCGATTACGACTACGAATCCATCCCCGGGCTCACCAGCACCGCCCAGGCCGGGTTGATCATGACCCGTTACCTTTATGAGAACAACCTCGCACCAGACGCCCTGGGCGCCTTCGCCATACTGGCGCATGCCAACGGCATCAACAATCCCAACGCGCTGTTCAAATTCCCGCTGGCACCGCAATCTTACGCCGGACCGTCCAAGTTAAGCGACCCGCTCAGCATTTACGATGGCGCCACCTACGCGGATGGCGCGGCCGCCCTGATTCTCACGCGGCGCGAACTGCTGCCGGACAACTTCCCGCACCCGGTGATCCGCCTGTTGGGATCCAGCGCCAGCAGCGACGCGCTGGCATGGCATGACCGGCATGATCCAATGGCGTTCACCGCCGCCCGCAAGGCGGTGGAGACGGCAGCCATGCAGGCGGGCATCCTGCCGGTGTACGCCGACCTGTTCGAGCTGGATGACGCTTTCACGGTCTTCGCCGCCCTCACGCTCGAAGCCTGCGGTATCGCGCCGAAAGGTCAATCACCGCGTATGGCAGTCGAGGGTCATTTTGCGAGAGACGGCAAGCTGCCCATCCTCACGATGGGGGGGTGCCTGGGGCGCGGCAATCCGATCGGCGCCAAAGGCATCTACCAGGTGGTCGAAGCCGTGCAGCAGCTGCGCGGAGACGCCGGCGCGAACCAGGTGCCCGGTGCGCGCACCGCCATCACCCTATCGCTGGGAGGACCAGCCTCCACCGCCATCGCGCACGTATTGGAGCGGGCTGACGATTGAAGATTTGTGGGTCAAACTTGAGAGTATTTGATAGGTTTCTACCCCTAAACTACCCTTACATCTGTAGAGATGCTGAATAAGGAGTAAAAATGGAAAATCCACGCTATTGGCGATTGAAAAAACAACGCTACGCCCTGGTCGGCGAAGTCTGCCCGCATTGCAGTTCCAAGATTTTTCCCCCGCGTGACGTCTGCCCGGAGTGCGGCGGCGAAGCCAAAAACGAATTCGCCTTCAGCGGTAAAGGCAAGGTTTATACCTACACCGTGATGCGCGATGCCCCGGCTGGCTACGAGCACAACGCTCCCTACACGGTGGCGATCGTAGCGCTGGATGAAGGCCCCATGGTCACCGCCCAATTGACCGATCTCGGCGAACAGCCGGTGGAGATCGGCATGCCGGTGGAGATGGTCACCCGCAAGATCCGCGAGGACGAGGAGAAGAAGGGCATCCTGGTGTACGGCTATAAGTTCCGACCGATTGGATATGGACAGCACGAGATTGCACCGCAATAATTTTCAATAGGTCCATGGCGATTGTGATAGAAATGTGACGATCCTTATCAATAACAATCTTCTCAACTAACACTCTTATTAAATTCTGTT
>CAYYBP010000220.1:0-1831 GCA_964470275.1 uncultured Anaerolinea sp.
GCACCATGGTCAGCCAGCTTTCGCCCCCCACCAAAACGGCTGAGTTCTACGGCTTCCTCTCTGTCGCCGGGCGTACCTCCACCTTCATCGGACCATGGGTATTCGGGTCGGTCTACGCTGGTTTCACCAATTACTACCTGAAACAAGGTTTCGCCGATACCGTCGCCAAGAGCAACGGCATCCTGTGGGCGATCGGATCCATCGTCGTCTTCCTGGTTGTCGGTTTGCTCTTCCTGCAGCCGGTACGCAAGGTGACCCATAAAGATCCATTGCGGTTCGACGAAGAATAATCAACAACTCGAAACCGCCAGCCTTGACTGGCGGTTTTTCTGGAAGGACTATAATTAGCGCATGAGAAAAGAGATCCCGTATCCCCGCAGGCAGTTCATCCGCAAGCTGCTGAAGACCGGCATCAGGCTGGCTTTTGGTGTTCTCACTGACGTTGAAGTGATCGGGCGTGAAAACCTGCCCCCCGGCGGTCCGCTGCTGGTGGTTGGCAACCATTTCCACTTCCTCGATCCTTTGACCTTTATCCACGTGCTGCCCTACCCGCTGGAGTTCGTCGGCGGCGCGAAGATGCCCAACGCCCCGGGTGCCACGCATTTCCTGCAGCGCATGTTCGGCGTGATTCCCACCGCCCGCGGCACCAGTTCCCGCGACACGCTTTACGGCGCTGAATCCATCCTGCGCCAGAACGGCGTGCTGGGTATTTTCCCCGAGGGCGGCAGCTGGGCGACCGTCCTGCGACCCGCCCGCCCGGGCACTGCTTTCCTGGCGTGGCGCACCGACGCCCGCATCCTGCCCATCGGCATCGACGGCACAGTGGGGTTCTTCAAACCGATCCGACAGGGCAAACGCGCCCATCTGACGATCAACATCGGCAAGCCTTTTGGACCGGTCAACTCCAACCCCGGCGCCCGGCCTTCGCGCGAAGACCTCGAGGAGGTCGGTCACACCATCATGCGCCACATCGCCGAGCTCATTCCGCCCGAACAGCGCGGCTTTTACTCCGATGACCCCGCCATCCGTGCCGCTGCGCGCGGCACCGAGATCTACCCCTGGGCGAACACCGCCGAAGTATAAGACTTCACCGCTCACATTCAGCGAACCGGCAGCAAATTGCCGGTTCGTTTTTTATCTTAACGCGCTATGATTAGGATAGTGTGATCGTCCGTTCAGGAGGTAGCCCACATGAAACGCGTCGCCCTGTTACTGCTCATAGCCGCTTTTCTGGCGGCCTGCACAATTCCTTTGGATATTCTTCAGCCGGCCGAAACAGCCACCCCGCAGGTGATCATTATCACCCAGGCCGTGGTGGTCACCGCCACGCCAATTCCGCCGATCGCGCCTACTGAGCCGCCCGCCCCTCCCGCAACCGAAGCCCCGCCGCCCGTTGTGGAAGGCACCCCCCTCAACCTCGGCGGTGTTAACATGGTCATCCCCGCCTGCCTGCCGGTGACGGCTTCCGGCAACCTCATTCCCGCCCAGGTGTATGATCCGATGGGCGGCCCACAGGAGGTCTTCCCGCAGCACCGCCGCATCAACTTCAGCGGCTACCCGCTCAGCGGAACCTTCTTCCCGCCCTACATGCGCGTCTTCCCGGTGGCGGATTTCGCCACCGCTTACGCCGCCGCGCCTGAAAATTACGCCGCCCCCACCATCGCCGCCATGCAGGCACTGCTCGCCGCGCGCCCGCCTGATAGCGATGCCTCCCTGCCCTTCCTGGTGATGGCCGGCGCCGGGCAGGTCTTCCACTCCCAGGCGGAGTATCTTGACTTCGCCAACGGCTCCGGCGTGCGCTACCTCACCTCGTACGGGCAGTATTACGTCC
>CAYYBP010000221.1:0-1827 GCA_964470275.1 uncultured Anaerolinea sp.
AGAGCGTTTGCTTGCGGAGCAAAAGGTTGAGTATTCGAATTACTCCGGGGGCACTCAAAAAGAGCGGCAAACCGCTCTTTTTATTTTCATTGTTCTGGACACGAAATGACAAATCACAAACCCAGTATTCTCCTCTCGAATGACGACGGCATCTATTCGCCTGGATTATGGGCGGTAGCCCGCGAACTGGCGCAGGTCGGCTACGTCACCATTGCTGCGCCGCGCGAGCAGCATTCCGGCGCCGGCCGCAGTGTGCCCGCCTGGACCGACGGGGAGATCAAGCCCACCAGGCTGATGATCGGCGACCAGGAATGGGAGTGTTACGCCGTCGGCGGCTCGCCCGCCCAGGCGGTGCAGTACGGTATCTTTGCCATCCTCAAAAAAAAACCTGACCTGGTGGTTTCTGGTATCAACTACGGCGAGAACCCCGCCACCGACGTCACCCTTTCCGGCACGATCGGGGTCGGACTCGAGGCGGCTTCCTACGGTATACCCGCCCTGGCGGTCTCTCTGCAGATCGAGGGGGAGGATTTTCTCGGCTACTCCCGCGAAACGGATTTTTCGACCGCCGCGATCTTCGCGCGCCGCTTTGCCCGCCTGCTGCTGACCCGCAAGATGCCGGAGGACGTGAAGGTATTGAGCGTGAACGTGCCGGCTTCGGCCACACCCGATACCCCCTGGCGCGTCACCAGGCTCGGTAAGCATTCTTATTTCGAAGCCTACCTTAAGGAAGCAGAAAAAGAAGGGGGATTACCCCGTATTGACGCGTTCCGCAACCCGCACACGGAAGACCTGGATGACCCGCTGACGGATGTTCACGCCATCAACCGCGAAAAGGTCGTCTCGGTCACCCCGCTCAGCCTTGACCTCACCTCGCGGGTGGACTTGCTTGAACTGCAACGCTCGTTCGGCACCCTGGAGTAAATGATCAGCCTCTCGAATCGAGAGGCTGATCTAATAATATTTGGGGTTATTTCTTCACATTGAACAGGATATTGATCACATCCCCGTCTTTCACGATGTATTCCTTGCCCTCCAGCCGCAGCTTGCCGTGCGTCTTGGCCTCGGTCATCCCGCCCAGCGCCACCAGGTCGTCGTAATGCACCACCTCGGCGCGGATGAAGCCCTTCTGCAGGTCGGTGTGGATCTCGCCGGCCGCTTCCGGCGCCGTGGCGCCACGCCTCACCGTCCACGCCCGGCACTCGTCCGGTCCGACGGTGAAGAAGGAATGCAGCCCAAGCAGGTCGTACGACAGACGAATCATGCGGCTCAGGCTCGGTTCTTCGATCCCGTACTCCGCCAGGAACATCTGCGCCTCTTCGGGTGAAAGCTGGGCAATATCCATTTCCAGCCTGCCCTGAAGCGCCACCACCCGGCTGTGCTGGTGGGTATACTCCACCGGCGGGGCAACCTGACCTTCAGCCAGGTTGAGCACGATGAGCATTGGCTTCTGGCTGAGGAAGCCGAACCCGGAGAGCATTTTTTCTTCCTCGGCGCTGATCTCGAAATCTCTCAAGGGAATTTCCTGGCTAAGGGTGGCGTGGAAGCGCTGGAAGAGCTCCTGTTCGCGTTCGATCACCGCTTTGTCCCGTCCGGCGCCCTTTTTACGCTCCTCTTCCAGGCGTTCAAGTTTACGTTCCACCGCGATCAAGTCATTGAGCACGAACTCGCTGTCCATGTTGCGGATGTCCCGTAGCGCATCCACCGTCTGGTTGACGTGCGGTACATTGTCATCCTCAAAGACCCGTACCACCTGGATGAAACCGTCCATCTGGGTGAGCTGGTTGAGCAGCGCGCCCGAGATCCCGCTTTTTCCGGCGCTGCCGT
>CAYYBP010000222.1:0-1580 GCA_964470275.1 uncultured Anaerolinea sp.
CGAGCGGCGCTGCGTGGTGCTGAAGCAGGAGGGAAAGGGCAAGGGCGACGCGGTGCGCGCCGGGTTTGCGCGCGCCAACGGCGACATCCTGATGATCCTGGACGCCGACCTGACCGTGGCACCGGAGGACCTGCCGCGCTTCTATGACGCGCTGACCGCCGGCAAGGGAGACCTGATCAACGGGGTGCGGCTGGTGTATCCCATGCAGGATGAGGCCATGCGTTTCTTCAACCTGATCGGCAACAAATTCTTCAGTTGGGCGTTCTCGTGGCTGCTGGGGCAGCCCATCAAAGACACGCTGTGCGGCACGAAAGTGTTGTGGAGGACGGATTACGAGCGCATCGCCGCCAACCGACACATCCTGGGCGAGTTCGATCCCTTCGGCGATTTTGACCTGCTGTTCGGCGCGTCGCTGTTGAGTTTCAAGATCATCGACATGCCCATCCGATACCGGGCGCGTACGTACGGAACCACGAACATCCAGCGCTGGAAACACGGCTTCCTGCTGCTGCGCATGGTGATGTTCGCCGCGCGCAAGATCAAATTCATTTAAACAGATCAATTGGATCTACAAACGCGGGGGATCCACGCATGGAGAACGGGCGGGTATGCGGGGATCATTTTATTCACGCCTGGAATTTTGCCTTTTTTTATCTGTTATACTGATTTTAGAAAAATGAACAGAATAAAGAAAGGAATTTGTGAAATGAAAACACACGTACGAACAATTTCAACGGTCGTTCTACTGGCCGCTGTATTGCTGGTATCGTGCAGCCAACCAGTTGAACTGACGCCGGAGCCCACTCCCGAGCCGGAAGAAGAGATTGTCCGGCCTCTTGAAGATACCGGGCATGGGATCGACGCCGAATTTGTGAACGGTTTGAGAATGCTCGGAAAAGGCGTTTACGAGACGGAGGATACCCGGGTGATCTTCCCGGAACCTGAAGGATTCGGATCAAAGCAGGTTGAGGCTATCGATAGAAAGATCGCCAGGTACAACCAGTTGATTTCTGAACACCCGGACAAGAATTTTTACGCGTTTTACCTGGAGTTGATCCAGTTTTCGCCCTACAACCCTGCCAGCGCATTGTACCCCGACGCCGACAACGGACGCTCGCTTGAGCATTTCCTTGCCAACAAACCGGACGGGTTGATCCTTGATATGCTGCCGCTGACCAGTTTTGAGGACCACATCAAGTACTACTTCCGCACCGACCATCACTGGAACGCGCGCGGCATGCTGGCGGGATATGAAAAGATATACAACATGTTGAAGTTGAATTACCCGGATATCTCCCCCATGTTCAAGCATGATGACCTGTTCACTTTTCCGGATTTTGGTTTTGTGGGTACCTGGGCAAGAAAGCTCGATTACCGCGCCGAGCCGGAGCCCTTTGAGGTTGTGCTGCTTGACCTGCCGGAATACCGCACATTCGATAGCGCGGGAGACGAGATCGAGGTAGGCGATGCGCGGCGCGAGGGCGAATCCGAGCCGGAAAGCCGCGTACCAGTCGTACGACACCCGGTCGATCTCCATATTCATGCCGGGGAGGTCTTTCTTGACGAACGGCGAGGCAAGC
>CAYYBP010000222.1:1590-1824 GCA_964470275.1 uncultured Anaerolinea sp.
AAATACCTGGCGGGCGAGCACGCCGCTGAGTTTTTCGCGGACCATTACCTGGCGTATTACCGGCAGGACAAGATCGGCCTGCTGGAATATGTATCGGAAAGCGGTGCCGACCGCAACCTGCTGATCATCGGAGATTCGTTTTCGAACCCCCTGGAGCCGCTGCTGGCATCCCATTACCACCACACCTACGCCGTGGATATCCGCCGTCTGCCGGATTACTATTTCTCGCTTTCG
>CAYYBP010000223.1:0-1782 GCA_964470275.1 uncultured Anaerolinea sp.
TGGCGATGGATTTCATCAAACGCTGCCCCTGTGATCCACACAACGGTCTCCCGTGGTACCTTCAGTATTCCTGTTTCTGGACGGATCCCCTGCGCCCAACCATATGGCCTGATAACCCTGCCGGAAAATTCGCCTGGGCGGTCACCACGCTGATCAAATATTATCCATACAGCGGTGATGAAGCGTACATCGACATAGTACGCTCAATGCTCGACCGCCTAATCGATTACCGGACACCTTCTCATTTTCAATGGGCGAATACGCCGTACGCCTCTGCCCATCCCGGCACAGGGGTCTATTTTGGTGCCCGCGCGGACGGCGAGTATGTTACCGAACCGGACAAGGCCGCCCAGGTGGGAAGAGCGTTCATTGACTTTTACGAAATGACTGGCGAGGAGAAATACATTCGCGCCGGTCAGGATTGTGCCAGGACGCTGCTCAAAAACCTGCGCCAGGGAGACGCACAAAGCTCACCTGTACCCTTCAGGGTAAAGGTGAGGGATGGTGAAGTAATTGAGGGATACACTGCTGATATGGTCCAACTGGTCCTTTTATTCGATGAACTTGTCAGACTTGGGGAATCGCAATATACGGATGCCAGGGATAGGGTGATGGAGTGGATCATTGGTTACCCGTTACAAAACAATACCTGGAAGGGGTATTTTGAAGATATTCGGTTGGACCCCGAAAACGAGAACCGCGATCAATTGACGGCGTTGGAAACAGCCCGTTACCTGTTATTGAGACCCGGAATCAACCCGAACCAGTATGAACAGGCAAAAAACCTGATCGACTGGGTGAAGGGCACCCTGGGAGCTGCGCCGTTCTTTTCGGCCATCCCCATCCATGAGCAGAAATTCTGTTCTCACGTGATGGGCAGTCACACAGCCCGTTATGCGGCGCTTTGTGCTGCCTGGTACGAACGCTCACAGGATCTTCAATACCGGGAAATGGCCATCAGGTCGCTGAATTGGGCAACCTACATGTCCTCTGAGGACGGCACCGTAACCGTTGGAGTGGATAGACCAGATTACTACAACCAATGCTGGTTCACCGATGGATACTTTGATTACGTGCCCCACTTTTTGGATGTGATGGCTTCAATTCCGGATAGCGCGCCATCAGATACCGATCACTTATTACGTTCTTCCACGGTTGTGAAGGAGATTGATTACCGACCGCTAGTCATCCGTTACCGTACTTTTGACACGGAAGGCATTCAGCGCTTGCGCCTGACTTTTGCACCCTGCGCGGTGTTCTCAGGAAATGAACCCTTGCCTCGAAAAGTGCCTGGCGAATTGGGAGTCGGCTGGGATTTTGACGCTCTGACTAACGTGCTAAATGTTACTCACGACAAGCCTGAGGTTGAGATAAAAGGTCATTCAGCTTGATAAAAAAACGGGAGACAGTGATTAATCCGATTAACCCGAACAGCGGAAGGAGGTGGATGGAAGAATACTTGCTTGTAGTGATTAAGAATCATGTGTGTAAAAATCTTTAAGGAGGAAACTATGTCACGGAAGTTTTTGGTTATGGTAAGTGTTTTAATCACGCTGTCGCTGGTACTGGCGGCTTGCGCGACCCCCACCACTGCACCGGTTGTGCCGGAAGAGCCAGTGGCGACTGAAGCCCCTGTCGTTACAGAAGCACCGGTAGCAACCGAGGCTCCTGTTGTGACCGAAGCGCCAGTGGATCCGATGGTGGCTCTTGAAGAAGCCGCAAAAGCTGAAGGCACCATCGTTTCTTACGGTTTACCGGATGACTGGGTGAACTACGGTGGCA
>CAYYBP010000224.1:0-1690 GCA_964470275.1 uncultured Anaerolinea sp.
GCCACGGGCGAAGGGTGAAGATATCCTCGGTGTAGCCGCGCTTGCGATGATAGGTATCATTCTCTTCTTCGTCCAGAATGTTGTGCACACCGGCGACGACCTGGTCGCCATCCCAGGCAATCTTCCATAAGTGAGGCTGGAAGAGGCGATCCTTAAGTTGCGCTTCGTACATCTCCTCCGATGGGTCCGAGTAGCCCCAGTGATCGCGGAAGGCTTCGTTGTCAGCGTCCCATATGGCGCGGTAGTGCGCGGGTTCCACCGGTCGAATCTCTATGCCTTCCGGCAACGGACATGGGTCGAGCGGCAGGTCAATTGGACGGTTCATGGAATAGAAATAGCGCTCGATTTCGTAGCCATGCTGCTTGAAGAATTCAACGCTTTCGACGGCTTTTTTCTTTCGCCAGACACGAATTCGCCTGTCAAGCCCCGCGTGTTTATCTGCATCGATCTGGCGGCACTTTTCCTCTGCGTAGCGCAGCATCAGGGTGGCGATGCCCCGTCCCCAAACGGTTGGCACGAGCGAGCCGAACGGGTTATAGATCACCTTACCGTCCGGTTCAGTATCCCAGGAATAACCGAAATACCCCACGGGGGTGCCATCCAAGTCCACGTAGATCAGATGCTGGTGAATATCGTAGTTCTTGGTCCATAATTCATCATTCTTGATGTCCTCCAGGGTGATCACCCAATCCCAACCGTTCACTTCCTTGCAGGCATCGGCGATGTCCAGGCGGATTTGGTGATCCTCCTCGCCGGCGAAATGGCGGAAGGTCAACCCCTCAACGGAGCGCAGGGGCTCCCAATCAATGAATAACTCCTTCTTCTCGTTCATCTTTCCCTGTCTTTCAACATGATTCAAATGTACATAATACAATAGAAAACTCGCAGGCGGGTGGACGCGCGGGGCACCTTAGATTATACGGCAGGGATGAGAATTCGTTGCATCGACTTATAGCCCGCTGCTCAATTGACCGTCAGCGCGACCTATTTCATCAGGTATTCACGGATCGCTTCAACCGTGCGCGGCTGGTTGAGGATGTTCATGTGGGTGCAGCCCATCACCTTCTCCAGGTCGGTATTGGGGATCAGCCTGGCGATATCCTGGATGTGGGACTCCTTGATCATCTCATGCTCAGCGTAAAGGATCTTCATACCCGTGCGGATGGTTGCCAGCTCTTCATCGCTGATGCCGATATCGGTGAGCATCAGGTTGAACCGCATGATGTATTTTTGGGTAGGCAGCCCGAACTTGCGCAGGATCTTAAATGTCTTCATCATGCGCGTGAAGAGGCGCAGCGTGTCCTCCTCGGTCGCGCTGACCAGCGTGTTGGGCGAAATGGCCACGACGCGCTCCAAGAGCTCCGGTGCGCGCTGGGCCAGGAACAGGGCGATGTTGCCGCCGTCGCTGTAGCCCACCAGGTGGGTTTTGGAGATGCCTATGGCGCGGCAGAAATGGATCACGTCCTGGCAGTACTGCGCGATCGAATATTCTTTGTCCTTCGAGCGGCTTTGACCGTGCCCGCGGCTGTCAAGCGCCAGCGTGGTGAAGTCGGTGAAAAACTCCTGCTGGTAGCGGGCGAAGATCTTCTTGCTCTCGGAGTTGCCGTGCAGCAGCAGGAGGGTGGGTCCGCTGCCGGCTTCGCGATAGGCGACGCGCAGGTCCGGCAGGTCAAGGTAGCGGGTGGGGAGG
>CAYYBP010000225.1:0-1186 GCA_964470275.1 uncultured Anaerolinea sp.
GAAGAAGGGCTGCCGCCCAATAGCCCGACACTCCATCAATGGACTGATGAACTCAGGCTGTTTGTGGAGGACAAGATCGTTCCGCTCTTCACCACCGAGGAGCGCGCACTGCGCACGGTGATCGTCATTGTCGCCATCACGATCGGCGCCGTGCTGCTGATCACCCTCCTGCTGGCGCTGGTGCGCTACCCGTCCGAGACGGCCGTTATGCGCGCGGTCAACGACCACGAAGAGGGGGGCGTGCGTTACAAATTCAAGGAGGCCTGGGCGTTGGGCTGGAACGCCAGGGCGTGGCGCGTGTTCCTGGTGGACCTGTTGATCGGCACGCCGGCCTTTGCTTTCGTCATGCTGCTGGTCGGGCTCATCGCCTGGATGGCCTACCGCCTGGTCGACAGCGGGAACATGCAGCTGATCGGTGGCACGGTTTCCGTGATCATCCTGGCGGCGGTATTCCTGGTTGTGTTCGCCCTCTTCATGGTGCTGGTCTCGTTTCTGCGCCAGCTGGTGGTGCGCTTCGCCGCGATTGAAGACGCGGGCGTGGGCGAGTCCTTCCGCAAGGGCTGGGCGCTGTTCAAGTCGAGATTCGGGAACACCTTTATTACCGGGCTGGTGCTGATCGGAGTGGGTATGGCTTTCGGGTTTGCCATGATTCTGGCGGCTTTCCTGCTCATTCCGGCGTACGCGCTGATGGCGGTGCCGGGGGCACTGGTCGCGGCCATCCCGGGCGGGCTGGCGTTCTGGCTCACCACCCTGTTCGCGGGTCCGCCGGCGCTGGCGGTGATCGTTGCGCTGCTGGTGGCGATACCGATCCTGATCGCCATCGCCATGTCGCCGTTGAGCTTCCTCTCGGGCATGTTCGCGGTCTTCACATCCGCGGTGTGGACGCTGGCCTTCAGGCAGATGAAGGTCGCCATGCTGCCGCTGCCGGTGATTCCAGACCTTCCGCCGGCGTTGCCGGAGTAATACAAACCATAATTTGCATTGCATGGGCGCGGAGAATCCGCGCCCATGTTTGTAATGATTAGGCATTGCGAACGTTCTATGCGAGTGCTGTGCACAAACGTTCTATGTGAGTGCTGTGCACGAGCCGCGAACTGTGCGGCGCCCGTGGAACACAAAACATTCCAGGGCAGGCGGCAAACCCCTCACCGTATGGGCGATTCACGCGGTTTTCGCGTCCCCGAAC
>CAYYBP010000225.1:1196-1689 GCA_964470275.1 uncultured Anaerolinea sp.
AACCTGTATGTAGATAGCCCCCCTCTCACACCCCTGTCAGGGGAGGGGTATGGATGCACGCGGTGACTCGTTTCGCTTATTCCGCGTGCTCCGCCGCGGCGCGCGCCTCCAGCTGCCTGTGCATGGCGTCGATGTCCTTCGGGATGAGCACGATGGCGACGAGGATGAAGATAAAGCACAGCGCCCACGTCGACAGGCAGATCCACAGGATGGCGCTGCCGACCGAGAACTTGTCCGCGATGATGCCGGCGATGAGCGGGGCGGACGCCGAGCCGAAGAACTCGATGAAGTTCTGGATGGCGTTGGCGGTGGAGCGCACCTCGGGCAGGGTGACATCATAGATAGTGGCGATGATGTTGGGCGAAGGGAAGGGCATGAAGAGCGCCGTGCCCATCAGCAGCGCCGCGAACAGCGTCACCTGCGGGAAGGGGGTGTTGATGGTGAAGTACAGCAGCGCCGCGCCCATGAAGATGCCGATCGCCCCGGCGATGAG
>CAYYBP010000226.1:0-1672 GCA_964470275.1 uncultured Anaerolinea sp.
AGGCGCTTGAGCCGGGGTTGGGGGGCATGGCGGGGGCTTTCCACATGATGGCGATGCCCTTCCCGCGCAGACGGTCAGGCGAGGTGGGTGCTTCCTTCTTCGAGAACTCAACCGACTTCGCCACGTTATCGATGCATCCCTGGATGCCGTTGGCGTGCATGGTCATACCTGTCGCCAGGATATCACCTTCAGAAACGGCGTTCTTCTTGAGGAACTCGACCCGGTCAATGCCGGCTTTCTCAGCCAGTTCATCGATCGCCTGGTCGATGGAGGTGTGCAGTTCCGACATGCCAAACCCGCGGTACGCGCCGCCAATGGGGTGGTTGGTATACACGCAGATGCTGTCGGTTTCCACGTTGGGGATGTCATATGGGCCGGAGCTGGAGTACCCGCCGGCGCGGGTCACGTTGGAACCATACTCGGCAGATGCGCCGGCGTCCCAATACATGACGTTTTTAAGACCCAGGATGTTGCCATCCTTGTCGCAGCCGACCTTCACATGTGAGGTCATTCCCTGGCGCACGAAAACGGTGTAGAACTCTTCTTCGCGCGTCATGATGAACTTGACCGGCCAGCCCTTGGTCTTGGTGGCGAGCGCCACCGGAACGGCTTCCATGGTCACACCGGCTTTGGAGCCGAACCCGCCGCCGACCAGCGGGGCGATCACGCGCATGTCACTTTGCGAGATGCCCAGCGCCTGGGCGATGAGGTTGCGCTGCGCGAAAGGCGACTGGGAGGATGCCCACAGGGTTACCTTGCCCTTGTTATCCATCTGCGCGACCGCCACGTGCGGTTCGATGGGAACGTGCTGGATGTGGGGGACTTTGTAGGTGCGTTCCACGATGTAAGCGCATTGCTTCCAGGCGGCTTCGCAATCACCCTTGCGGATCTTGAAGTGGTTGGCAATGTTGGTGCCGGGTTTGGGGAAGATGAAGTTCGGGCAATAGTAATCGCCGAGGTCCGGGTGGATGAGCGGGGCTTTGTCAGAAGCGCCGAACTCCGCGTCAAAAACGCCTTCCAGCGGCTCGTAATCCACTTCGATGAGGTCGCAAGCCTGGATCGCGATCTCTTCGCTGATGGCCGCGACGGCTGCCACGGGCTCGCCGATGAACCGCGCCCGGTCGGTGGCAAAGATGGTTTTATCCTTGAGGTACAGCCCCATGCGTTCAGGGAAGTCCTTGCCGGAAACGACGGCTTTCACACCGGGTAATTTTTCAGCTTTGCTGGTATCCACACGCTTGATAATGGCGTGCGCGTAGGGGCTGCGCACCGCGCGAGCGTAGAGGAGTTTGTTGCCAAATTGAAGATCGTCCACGTAGGTTGCTGAACCAGTCACTTTTTCAAGCACATCGTTGCGCGGCAGACTCGCACCGATCGGACTGGAGGTCAGGTCTTTTGTTTTTGTGTTTGCCATATTACGGCTCCTTTAGGGATTTCTCCTATCCATGATCTGTTTCTGTATCCAAAGCGCTATTTTGCAGCAGCCGCTTCTTTTACAGCTTCAACGATTCTGAAGTAACCCGTGCAGCGGCACAGGTTTCCAACGATCGCTTCCCTGATCTCGACTTCAGTCGGATTCGGGTTGCGGTTCAGCAGCGCGGTGGCTGAGATCAACATGCCGGGGGTGCAGAACCCGCATTGCACGCCGCCGGTCTTGACAATCGTTTCCTGC
>CAYYBP010000227.1:0-1630 GCA_964470275.1 uncultured Anaerolinea sp.
GCCAGCACCAGCGCCGGCAGCAGCAGCGGGCTGATGACGTTGGACGCCATGCTCAGACCCAGCTGGTATCCGTTGAGCGAGAGGAGATCGTACCATTTCAGGGTTCGTTTCATGGGGGTCCTCCGATCCGGGTATTTATTTCAAGAAACAATCAGGGTGTTGCGTTGTCTTCTTTATAGTATTCACGGATGGAAGGATTGTCAAGCAGGTTGATGCGGTGTGGAATATGGTGCGTTATGAGCACACCCCAATGCGGGGTCATTGCGAGCCACACGTTTACCGTGTGCGCGGCAATCCCGTGGTTGTCCCCTCCCGCTCAATAGGGTTTGATAATATTTATAAACGCACGCAGCGCACTTAGATGGTCTTGATCCCGTAGGTATCCGCCAGCACCTGCTCGAGACCGGGCTGAACGCTGAGCAGGTCGGTGATGTGGTGTTTGCAGGCGACCTTGATCAGCCCATCGGGTTCGCCCTGCAGCATGCAGCGCATTTTATTCTCCTCGACCGACAGGTTGCGGATATTGGAGACGCCGGCGAAGTCATCCTTGCTCACCGGGTTGGCGAAACGCATTTCGATCATACGCAGGGCGCGCGACCGCAACTGCACACCACGCTCAACCGCCACCAGTTTACCGCGGTGAATGATGGCCACGCGGTCACAGATGCGCTCCATCTCTGCCAGCGAACGCGATGTGATAAAGACCGTACGGCCGGCCTGGCGGGCTTCGGTGATCAGGCGGTAGAAAACATCCTGGACGGCGGGTTTGAGCTCGTAAGTGGGCTCGTCCAGCACCAGCAGCTCCGGGCGGGGGATGAACGCCTGCAGCAGGTCGAATACCTGGCGGTCGTGTGTGGAGAGGGTGGCTGCCGGCTGTGACAGGTCGAGATCGAGCTGGTCGGCGAGTTTCTGGATGTCGGTCCAGAGCATCCCGCCGGGCTGGTGACCTTCAGAGCGCAGCAGTTCGGCGACGGTATGGCGGCTGGGAGAGGGATAATTGCCGGGGTAAAAACCACAGCGTTCGCGCACCTGGCGGGAATTGCGTTGGCTGTCGAGCCCGAAAACCTGCAGGTTGCCGCTGGAGGGGCGAAAGTAACCGGCGAGCATGCTGACGATGGTGCTTTTGCCGGCGTGGTCGGTACCCAGCAGGCCGAAAATCTCCCCCGGTTCGACCTCAAAGGAAATGTTTTCAATCCCCTGGCGGTGACTGTATTTCTTCGAGATTTTTTCCGCTTTGATCACAAAATAACGCATACCAGCCTCCAAGTGTGTGAGTGATCCCGAAAACCGGGCATTCACTGGATTGTGAGAACCTGACAGCCGGAAATAAAACCGGCTGGTAGCGGAAGCACCAGCCGGCAGCGTATGCAAACCTTGAAGATCAGGTCATCCTGATCAGGCGGGTACTTCCTCCTGGCGCCAGCTCCCCCGCTGGGGGAGGCGCGCCGTATTCATTTGACCGACCGTGGATAGCTCTAATATTCCCCTGCAACTAAGGGGAGGCACATCCTTGGAGCTACCCGTTTCTTCCAACTGCATTTGAAACCCTTTCTGCTTAAAAATTTTGCGGTAATTAAGCGTCTGGCTTGTGTATGGATTTTACGATTTTGAGGCGATCTTGTCAATATAT
>CAYYBP010000228.1:0-1586 GCA_964470275.1 uncultured Anaerolinea sp.
GATTGCCCAGGGTCATGGCATCATAGCCCATCGCGTTGAAAACCTTGACCAGGGGGGCCATGTGCAGCTCAGGTGCAAGCGCGGTGCCGTCCGAAGCAAACCCGGTGGGGGCGGTGCGGAAGAAATAGCTCATCGCGTCGCCCTGGATGTTATCTCCGGAGCTGAGCAGCAGGGTGCGGGTCGGGTTGTGCAGTCGCTCCTGTTTTATCAGGGTGGCGAGCTGGGTGTACCCGATATAAGCGCCCTTGTCGAGGTTGCCATGAGAGTCATTGTGATGCAAGATCGTCAGCGGCTTGATGGGTCCGGTCGTGTTATCGCCCAAACGCGTGATTCTGCCATCCAACGCATCGTTGTAGGGCGCCGTAACCGGATAGTTATCAGCCACCCAGCGATTGACACTCAGCAGCATATCCCCCCAGTAGGTGATGTTTTTCATGTACTTGAATGGGGTGAAACCATCCTGCCCGGCAGGGGCGAGGAATTCATTGGTCGCCACTTTGTAGGTCCGGTCCGGATCAATGGGTTCGCAAACAGCAGTATCCTTGTTGATGACACACACATCGAACGCGCCCCACGCGTAAGGCTGCGGTCCGGGCAGAGCATCCGAGTAGCGGTAGAAGCTGTAACGCACGCCGGAAGTCTGCAGCGCGCCCTTGAAGAGTGTCGCGCTCTGGTGGAGCAATTCCAGAATCTGCGCGCCGGTCATGGTGCCGATGGCAGTGGCATTGCCAAATGGCAGCACGTTAAATACCATCCCATAGGTCATCAAGCAGGGATAAGCCGCGCAGGTGATATCCGCGCGCAGCCCACCCGCGTTATTGAATACCATATCAACATCATTTTCTGTGATTGCGTCGCTATTCAAGTCACCATAGATGGCATCATTGACAAAATAACCCATCAACGAGTCGCCGTCATAGAAGCGGGTGATCGGGACGTTGGTGTAACCCACCGGCTGATTTATAAGGTCCAGGTAATCCGGGTCGGTGGCGTACGAAGCGATCACTGCCGCGACCGGCGCGTCTACTGCCGCGGCTTCTGCTGTGGGAACCGCAATCGAAGACCAGTTTACGGTTACAACTCCCGCGGTCGTGACGGTAATATCTGCCCGACCGACCTTGCGTCCATTGTAATAGGCCTGACCAATTGTCGTTCCACTGACAACTGTCGCAGTGGTTAAGTCGGTGTGACTGTGTCCGCCGATGATCAGGTTGGCAGGTTTGCCGGCATCGACCAATTTTTGCGCCAGGGTTTTATCCCCGTACACCGGGATGCCGTACCCATAGCCGCCGTCATTGAAACCAAGGTGGCTGAGCACAACGATCACATCCGCGCCGGCGGCTTTCATCGCATCGTAGTAATGGATGATTGACGCGGCGGCATCTTTGAAGCATAAACCTTCTGTGGCTTCAGCGATGGTGATGATGGGGGTTTCAGGGCTGGTGACGCCGATGACCCCAACTTTGACTGAATTGGGAGAACCGACCGTCAGGATCTGGTAGGCAGCATCCACGAAGGCTGGTTTTCCCCACCCCGCCGTGGCGCAATTTCCAGTGTCATTTAACACGATGTTGGCGGAAACATAG
>CAYYBP010000229.1:0-1522 GCA_964470275.1 uncultured Anaerolinea sp.
CAACAGCAGCGCATCGCCCTGGCTCGCATGCTGGCATACCGGCCGAAGGTGTTTCTGATGGATGAGCCCCTCTCGAATCTCGATGCGCGTTTGCGCATGGACATGCGCACCGAGTTGAAACGGCTGCATCATATTTCAGACGCCACCACCCTATACGTGACGCATGACCAATTGGAAGCCATGACCATGTCCACCAAGATCGCGGTCATGAAAGAGGGTGTGATCCAGCAGCTGGACATCCCGGAAAAGGTTTATCACTTCCCCGCTAATTTATTTGTGGCTGATTTCATCGGGAATCCAAAGATCAACCTGATGGAAGGATGGATATCCGGCCAGGATCATGTGGACCTGGGCAAGTTCAATGCGCCTGTCTATACGTACCGCAAAACCGGGGATGTGGTTGTGGGCATCCGCCCGGAGGATATCAGCATCCACGTTGAACCAGTGGACGGTGGTGTAGAATTTATTGCTTATTCAGTTTTACCATCCGGCGCGGATACCACCATCATCGCGCATAAGGGTGATACCGAATTGATCGTAAAGGAAATGGGAGTCAGCAAGATCGGGATGGATCAAAAGATCTGGCTGACATTTAACAAGGATGCCATCAACCTGTATGAAAAAGCGACCGGAAACCTGGTAACCGGTTGAACCTCAGGCAGTGTTTCTCGCGAGAAACAAAAATCTTTCTAGAGAGAAGGAGGTGAGCGAGGATAATCTTTTGTTGTGATCGATTGAGTGCACGTTCATATTAACAAGGAGGAAGGTAAATGAAAGCGTTAGTTAAGATTTTGACACTCGTTTTATTGATCAGTTTCCTGGCGGCGTGCGCTACCCCCACCGCTGCACCTGTCGCGACAGAACCCCCGGTCGAACCCGAAGCCCCGGCTGCGACTGAAGCTCCTGTAGCGACCGAAGTTCCTGTGGTGGAAGAGCAGCTCTCTGCCAAGGAACAATGGCTTAAGGATAACCAGCTTGGTCCGTATTACACGGATGAGCAGGATTGGGCAGCCATTGAAGCAGCGGCGATCGAAGAAGGTGAGTTGCTTGTTTACGCGAACTCATCAAAGATCGAGAAATCCGCTGAAGGATTCATGGAGAAATACCCAGGCATCAAGGTACAGGCTTTTGACCTGGGCGGTGATGATGTGCTGCTCAAGACGCTGGAAGAACAAAAAGCCGAAGCGTTCACCGGTGATGTCTGGTCGAGCAGCGGTGGTGCTGACCTGGTTGGACAAGTGATCCCCAACGGATACGTTTGGCGCTTCTTGCCGTCCGTGGTTGCCGATAAGATCCCCGAGGAGTACACCCAGCCATTGCTTATGGCGCGCCTTGGCACCAGCGTGTTTGCCTACAACTCAGAGTTGAATGATACCTGCCCGATCACCAATGTTTGGGAACTCACACAGCCGGAATGGAAGGGGAAATTCTTTATCGAGGATCCCCTCAATGATGCCTCAACCCTCAGCAAGCTGCTCACCTTCGTCGGACACGCCGATGAGATGAAGGCGGCTTATGTTGA